>JAVWHI010000102.1:0-4723 GCA_036640155.1 Oscillospiraceae bacterium
TGGACTCTAAAAAGCCCGAAAAAGGGTCGCTCATTGCTTGAGAATCAGTAGCAGGCTTAAGTGAATTAGTGAAAATAAACACGACCCAGAGAATGGGCAGTATGAAAAACAGACACTGTTTTTTAGAAATTTTAACCACGATTACACCTCGAAAATAAATTTTTGTTAGTAAAAACAAAATATGTTACTATAAAATATAGTAACATATTTTTTTATTATTAGCAACGTATCAAAGACTATATAATTATAAAAAATAAACTTTAACTGGTCTTGAACAGATATTGAACAAATGAAGAATATTTATTAATGTTGTGAACAAACAGACGGAATAGCGTCTTTCTTGTAGTACCCTGTTCTTTTATCCGGACAAGCTTCTGTTGCTATGCCACCCGAAGTCTGGCAGTACTGCATTTCCACAGCACCTGATGGGTCAAGTGTGAAAGTTTTAGACTCATAGCCTTTATGAACTTCTGTCATGATGTTTTTCCACACAGCCATTTGACTGTTACCCGGGTTAATCATTTCAGCATTGTTATCAAAACCGTAGCGAATACCTGCTAGGTAATAAGGTGTACCGGCAACAAAAACCAAGTCTTTATTTTCATCTGAAGTACCGGTTTTACCGAACACTTGTTGGTTTGGCATATTAGCGGCTTTACCAGATCCGTCAGTAATAACATACTGTAAAGCTTTGTTCATAACATAAGCAGTATCAGGTGAAATCACTCTTTTGCCGGGTCTTGAACTTACGTCTAGAATAACTTTATTAGATGAATCCACAACTCTAGTGTAGCTGCGTGGTTCGTAATAATTTCCACCGTTGCCGAACATTTCGTAGCCGGCAGTCAGCTCATGAAGATACGTACCACCCATTCCTAAAGCAACACTACCCTCATTAACATTGTTGTTAGAGCCGGTAGCAACAAGCGTTGAAATACCCAGGTCTTTAGTTAAAAAGTTAAAGGAAGTTTGAGGGGTAAGCATACTACAAATTCTAACCGGGATAGTATTTTTAGAAACTTTAATAGCATCAATAATAGTCATATTTCCTTGAAAGTTTTTATCGTAGTTATTAGGCCACTGTTTAAGAGCGCCTGTTTTAGGGTCTTTTATTTCTTTAGACGGTGTATCGCTCATAATCATTGACCAGTTGATAATATTTTTATCAAAAGCAGGAGCGTAAATACCTAACGGTTTCATAGTAGAGCCGGCAGGACGGTTAGCCATAGTAACTCTGTTAAAACCACGATTGACGGTTTTCTCGCCACGACCGCCCACCATTGCTTTAATATTTCCCTCATAGTCCATAATGACCATTGAGGCTTGAAGAGGTTGATCTTCTAAATATTTACCCGTTTCAGGGTCTTTAGCATATATTGGTTTAGAGGAGAAAATTTTATCCTGTTTAAATTTATCTTCTAAAACTGACTGTACACGTGTGTCCATAGTCGTGTAAATCGACCAACCGCTTGTGTAAAGTTTTTTCTCTGCGTGTTCTTTTGAATAACCGTATTCACTCATAAGGTCATTTGTAATTTCGTCAATGAGGTTATCTGTGAAATAACTTTGCACATTTTTAGGTTTTTTCTCGTCATCGACAACATTTTTTTGTGCTAAAACCAGTTCTTCATTTAAAGCGGTGTCATGTTCTTCTTGTGAAATCATTTTAAGTTTTAACATGTTGTCAAGGTAATATTTACGTCTTTTTTTATTCTCTTCAGGACCTGTAATAGGGTTATACTTAGTAGGGTTTTTCGTAATTACAGCTAGAGAAACGCATTCGTTTAGTGTAAGTTCACTAGGCGTTTTATCAAAGTAGTACTTAGCGCCGGCACCCACACCGCTAATAGAGTAGTGAAGACTTATAAAGTTTAAATACGCCTCTAGGATTTGGTCTTTCGAGTAATGTCTTTCTAAGTTCATCGCCTGAAAAATCTCTTGAATTTTGACGTCGATAGTTCTTTTTGTAAAGTCGCCATTTATGTTTTTAACAAGCTGTTGAGAAATAGTCGAGCCACCTTGACGTGAGCCTAAGTTAATAAAATTAAACTCGTTTAAAAACGCCGCAAATGTTCTTTTAAAATCGACACCGTCGTGTTGTCTAAAGCGTTCGTCCTCGCCTGCAACTATAGCGTCTTTCATATACTGAGGCACGTCAGCATAGTCGACCCAAACTCGGTTTTCGGCCGATTTTAAGCGTTCGACTTCGACATCATTTCCGGCAGGGTCTTTAGCGTAAACAATGGCAGTGTAGTTAAGTTCGAGTGCAGTTAAATCGATAACTGAATCCGAATCAATAAACTTCATTACATACACCGTCAGCGCTGTACCTACAATGCACATAGTAACGGTGAAAATAAGAATTGCAGAGACTGCTATTTTAGAAGCTAGCACAATCCCTTTTTTAACTTTAGGGTTCATTTTTTTATTAGATTTAAAAGGACTTTTACTTTTTGTCGATCTTATAACTCTCGGAGCTACAGACTGTTCGTCGTTATTTTTATCTTTATCTTTATTATGTTTCACGTATTCTTTTTCCTCCTTGATGATAATTAGCTATAAAAAACATGCACTTCGTTACATACAGTATACCACAGTGAGTTTGATTTGTTAAGTAAAAATCCAAATTGTAATAGTTTCTTATGAATATTTTAACCAAGATATCAAATAATATAATAAATTATATTCCAAAACTTGTAATAAAAGGAGTTAATTCTATGAAAACGAAGAGTTATCGCATATTGCTTTTTAGTATAATTATGTTAGTTATTATTCTCACATTTGCAGGTGTTATGATATTTTTAAAAGAAAGACCAG
The DNA here is from genome assembly GCA_036640155.1 of Oscillospiraceae bacterium. GTDB lineage: Bacteria > Bacillota > Clostridia > Oscillospirales > Ruminococcaceae > JAVWHI01. The sequence goes on from JAVWHI010000102.1 coordinate 2,818, forward strand.
CACTTCCGGGTACTAGTGTGAGTGAAAATGAATTTATGTACTTAGTAAAAGAGTACAATCACAAAGTAGGTGTTTTCAAATATGGGCAGACTTCACCAGTATTAACACTCGACGTATATGTAGACACGCTGCCAAAAAAGGATCAAACCACCTTAGAAACGGGGATAAAGGTGTATGACAGCACGCAGCTAGAACGTCTTATTGAGGATTTAGAGAGCTAGTTTTTAGGAATAACAGTGTGGGATAAAACGTAGTCCATAATTTTCTCGTTACCGTCTTTATTAAAGTGCAGACCGTCCGAGGTATATTCGTCTTTTAGGTTATTGTTTTTGTTTAGCATAACTTCAGCGGTGTTCATGAAATAAATTTCACGTTTTTTAGCCATTTCTAGTATAGCAAGGTTAAGGGTGTCTATTTTTTTGTTAGTGACTTTCGGGTTATTTTTTTGATAAAACGAAGAAACCGGCAAAACCGACTGAACAATAACTATACTTTCAGGCGACTTTTTCTTTAAGGCGTCGAGTAACGCCTCATATTCTTTAATCATTTCTTCTACAGGAGTCCAGCCGATACCATTGATACCAAAGTTAATAATCATCATATCAGGTACATAAATACCTACAGCATCAGGAATTGAGGCTATTTTTTTAGCGTTTATCGGCACAACTTTTTTGTTTATTGCTTGCGAGAGGTTCATACCGACTTCACCTAGTAAGTGATCTTTAGAAATAGCGGTGTAGGTAGAAAGACCTACAGTTCTAGAGTCGCCGATAAAGTAGATGTTATCAAGATATGTTTCATCGGCTTTCGCAGTTTTTTCAAGCAGGGAATATTTTTGATTAGTTTTACTAGCGTCAAGTGGAGTTGCGTTATCGTTGTTTAGCATACCGCTACACTCACCGAAATGAATAAGACTACCACATCTCCAGCACGGAGTTACATTTAAGAGTAAAAAAACGGTAGCACCCACAGATAAAACGCAAATAAAAGCGAGTATTATACAGACAACCTTTTTGGCATGAGACAAATTAAGCACCCAATTTCATATTTTTTTATGTTGTAGGGGCGAACTGTGTTCGCCCGTCCTTATCTTTCGGACAATATCATTGCATTTGCACGTCGGGGCATACACCCCACGACCGCCGACCGCCCTCGTTCCCACGACCGCCGACCGCCGGATTATATCACCTTTGTTTTGTGCCTTGTAACGTGGCAACCGATATTACAAGCAACAGGAAGACCGGCAATATGTGTCGGGAAAGTTTCGATGTTTAAAGCTAGTGCGGTGATATCGCCACCAAAACCTTGCGCACCAATGTGCAGTTTGTTTATTTTAGTAAGCATAGTTTGTTCTAGTGTCGCATAAAAAGGGTTACTATTTTTAGTGCCTACATCCCGACATAGTGCTTTTTTTGAAAGGTATGCAGCCATTTCAAAATCTCCGCCTATTCCGACCCCCACGACAATGGGCGGACAAGGGTTAGAGCCGGCTTTTTTAACGGTATCGCAAACAAAGTCTACAATGTCACAGGGTGCCGCACTAGGGGTAAACATTTTAATAGCACTCATATTTTCACTGCCAAAGCCTTTAGGAGCGACAGTGATTTTTATTTGCTCACCAGGCACTATAGATAGATGAATAATAGCAGGTGTATTATCGTTAGTGTTGACTCTATCAAGTGGGTCACGTACAATAGAAAGACGTAAATTTCCGTCTTTATAACCACGACGAACGCCCTCGTTAATAGCGTCGTTAATGTAACCGCCGACTACGTGTACATCTTGTCCTAGCTCCACAAAAACCACAGCCATTCCGGTATCTTGACAGATAGGCACGTCAAGACTTCTTGCAGCATCAAGGTTTAAAAGAAGGTCATTTAGCACGCTTTTACATAGTGGATTAGTT
>JAVWHI010000103.1:0-4643 GCA_036640155.1 Oscillospiraceae bacterium
TATACGCTCTTGCAATTGACCCGTTTCAGTAGCAAGTGTTGGCTGATAACCAACAGCTGATGGCATTCGTCCTAAAAGTGCAGACACCTCAGACCCTGCTTGAGTGAAACGGAATATGTTATCAATAAATAGCAAAACGTCTTGACCTTCTTGGTCACGAAAGTATTCAGCCATTGTCAAGCCCGAAAGTGCAACTCTCATTCTAGCTCCAGGTGGCTCGTTCATCTGACCATACACTAAAGCTGTTTTATCAATAACTCCAGATTCAATCATTTCATTATATAAATCATTGCCCTCACGTGTTCTTTCGCCAACTCCTGAAAACACTGAAAGTCCGCCATGTTGTTTAGCAATGTTATTAATAAGCTCCATAATTATGACGGTTTTTCCTACACCGGCACCACCAAAAAGTCCGATTTTACCGCCTTTAAGGTACGGACCTATAAGGTCAATAACTTTTATACCCGTTTCAAGTACTTGAGTTGAGGCTTGTTGTTCTTCATATGAAGGTGCTTCACGGTGGATAGGCATTCTTAAAACGCCCTCTAGCTGGGGCTTGTTATCTACCGCCTCACCTAATAAATTAAATATTCTTCCCAGAGTTTCTTTGCCTACCGGTACTGTTATTGGACTTTTAGTGTCTATAGCTTCCATTCCACGTACAAGACCATCTGTAGAACTCATAGAGATACACCGAACAACATCGTCACCAATATGTTGAGCGACCTCTACAATTATTTCTTTTCCGTCTTTTTCAAGTTTTATTGCGTTTAAAAGATTAGGCAGGTTGTTCTTACTAAACTTTATATCCATAACAGGACCTATAATTTGCACCACTGTTCCTATGTTATTCAAAACCATTATAAGATAACTCCTTTGGTTATAATATTTGCGTACTAGTAATTTGCTCCGGCAACAATTTCGGATATCTCTTGTGTAATCGCCGCTTGACGCGCACGATTGTAGCTAAGGGATAGGTTATCTATCATTTCGGCTGCGTTATCGCTTGCTGACTCCATTGCCATTCTTCTTGCAGCTTGCTCGGCGGCATAACTTTCTACTACAGTACCATAAACAATTCCAGAAAGATAACTAGGTATTATCAAATTAAAAACCGTTTCAGGTGAGGGGTCATACTCTGTATACTGTACTTTGTTTTCACTATCTTTTTTAGCTACAATTGATAAAGGAAGTAGTGGCAATGCAACCGCTGTTTGATTTATCGCTGAAATAAACTGAGTGTAAATTACAAACGCCTCGTCAATTTCACCGGACTTGTAAAGGTTATCGATAATTTCGGCAATTTCATTAACTGCAAAAGCATCAAAAGTTTGGGCTATGTCGTTAAATGACGCAACTACTTCAAAATTATTTTTTTTGTAGTAATCACTGGACTTATTGCCAATAGTTAAAACTTTGACGTTTTTGTCTTTCATCAATTGTTGCGTAAGTTTAAAAACGTTAGCGTTATAACCGCCTGCTAGTCCTCGGTCGCCGGCAATCACGACGAATAAACTATTTTTTATCTCACGTTTTTTTGTATATTCAGAGGTATAATCACGATTAATTGAAGCGATATCTACTATTGTGTCGTAAAGCGTATCAAAATAAGGACGTGCGTTTTGTGCTGCCTCTTTTGCCTTTTTTAGTTTCGAAGATGCAACAAGCTCCATCGCCTTTGTTATTTGTCCTGTGCTTTGGACGCTCTTTATTCTTCTTTTTATGTCTTTCATTGAGCCTGCCATATCTTCATTCCCCTTTACGTGTCACTTTGCAACAAGTTAAACTGTTTTACACTTTCTTTTAGCATGACGTCCATTAACTCTTTTGTTTGGTCGGATAGCTCGCCCGTTTCTTTTATAGCTTTTGCAATTAGCGGGTAGGTGTTATCTGCGTAATCAAACATTGCAGTTTCAAAAGCACTTACGTCTTTTACTTTGATTTGTGTTAAAAAATTATTTACTACAGCATAAATTATCATAACTTGGTGTTCTACTGGAAGAGGTGCGTTTTGATTTTGCTTTAACACTGCAACAATACGCTCACCTTGTGCTAATCTATCTTTAGTATCTTTATCTAAATCAGATCCGAATTGAGAAAAAGCTTGTAGTTCTTTATACTGTGAATAAAGCAGTTTTAGTGAGCCGGAAACTTTTTTCATTGCCTTTATTTGTGCGTTACCGCCTACACGTGAAACTGAAATACCAGGGTTGACTGCCGGTCGCACACCAGCGTTAAAAAGTTCAGTTTCCAAAAAGATTTGTCCATCAGTAATAGATATAACGTTTGTCGGTATATACGCCGAAACGTCGCTAGACTGCGTTTCTATTATAGGAATAGCAGTAAGTGAGCCACCACCGCATTCCGCACTCAAATGAGCTGCACGCTCAAGCAGTCTTGAATGAAGATAAAAAACATCTCCCGGATACGCTTCACGTCCCGGCGGTCTTTTAAGAAGTAGCGAAAGTGCGCGGTAAGCAACAGCTTGTTTTGATAAGTCGTCATAAATGCAAAGAACATCTTGACCCTTATACATGAAATATTCACCCATTGCGCAACCGCTATATGGTGCTATATATTGTAGTGGTGCAAGCTCGGAAGCAGTCGCTGAAACAACAATGGTGTAATCCATAGCACCATTTTTAGTTAGTGTATCCACCACGCTTGCAACAGTTGAACGCTTTTGCCCGATTGCAACATAAATACAAATTACTTTTTTATCTTTTTGGTTTATAATTGTGTCGAGTGCAATGGCAGTTTTGCCGGTTTGTCTATCACCTATAATAAGTTCACGTTGCCCTCTGCCAATTGGAATCATTGAGTCAATTGCTTTTATTCCTGTTTGTAGTGGAGTGCGAACGCCCTCACGCTCGATAATTCCAGGTGCAGGTGCCTCAATTGGACGTGTTTGCGTGGTTAATATGTCACCTTTTCCATCAATAGGTTGACCTAATGCGTTTACAACTCGTCCTAGTAACGCCTCACCAACAGGCACGCTTACAATTTTGCCGGTTCTTTTGACACGGTCGCCTTCTTTTATATTCGCATCTGAGCCTAATAAAACAGCTCCGACAAAATCTTTTTCAAGGTTAAGTGCCATTCCATAAACATCATCATTAAATACGATAAGTTCATTAGACATACAGTCTTGCAGTCCATAAACTTTCGCTATTCCATCACCGACAGTAACTACCGTTCCGGTGTCGTTTAATGATATCTTACTTTCGTAATTTTTTATTTGCTGTTTTATAAGACCACTAATTTCTTCAGGACGAAGTTCCATTTTGCCTCCATTTCCACTGTCACAAGACTAAAGTCTTGTGTGTAAGTTTAAGCTATAATATTTTTTAAGGTTAGCTTGAGCTGCTGTAATTGTTTTTTTACTGTTGAATCTATCTCGTGGTCTTGATACCTTAACAAAACTCCGCCGATGATTTCTTTATCTACTACAGTGTTTAGCTTAATTTCTTTATTGGTTACATTTTTTAGCTTTATTAGAAGTTTATCATAAAGCTCTTGAGTAAGCTCTGTTGCTGTAACTACTGTTACACAAATGATGTTATTGTGCTTATTATATAAAGACTGAAACTCCTCACAAATATCCTCTAGGAGAAAAAAACGAGAATTATCTATAAGTATTCTTAAAAAGTTATATAAATAGGGCGATATTTTTCCTTCTAAAACGTTTGATAAGATTTCTTTTTTGTCTTTTTTTTCGACAATCGGTGAGTCCATAATCTGCAAAAAGGTAGGATTATCACTAGCAATTTGTGCTACTGTTTTAAGTTGTGATAAAATTTCATTTTCGTTTTTATCTGCAAGTGAAACATCAAAAAGCGAGAGTGCATACGTTTTACAAACTAATTCTGCCATTTAGCATCACCCACATTATCAATAAAATCTTCAATTAACTTTTGATGGTCTTGCTTATTAAGTTCTTTTTGAGCGACTTTTTCGGCCGCCATTAATGCGATATCTGTAATTTCGTTTTTCATCTGATTAACAGCTTTTTTCTTTTCCTGTTCAATGTCTTTTTGAGCATTTTCAATCATTATTTCAGCTTTATCCTGAGCCTTTTTCACAAGTTCATTAGACTTTTCTTGTGCTAGCGAGGTTGCTGTTTTCATAATTGTCGAGGCTTCTTGCTTTGCAGTACTTAACCGTAACTCATATTCAGTTTGCATTTTTGTTGCGTTATCAAGTTTTTCTTCGGCTAAAGAATATGAATTGTCGATTTCTTTTTTACGCTCTTCAAGCATTTTTTTAACCGGTTTGTACAAGAACTTTTTAAGAATAAGAAATAGAATTAAAGTGTTTACGATTGTAAAAATAAATGTCCAATCAAGATATATTAGGTCATTAAATTCCGGCACAGTTAAAGCTCCTTTCCCTTGCAGTAAACAATATTTTGGTGTTTTTATGATTTAACTGCGATTTATAGTTTTCCTATAAGTGGATTAACGAAAATCAAGATAATTGCTATAACTAACGAATAAATACCGGTAGATTCTGCAATGGCACAACCAACAAACATTGTTTTCATTATCTCACCTTGTGCTTCAGGTTGACGACCGACAGCCTCACACGCTTTACCTGCTGCGTATCCTTCACCAATACCAGGACCTAGTCCTGCTATCATTGCT
>JAVWHI010000104.1:0-4568 GCA_036640155.1 Oscillospiraceae bacterium
GTATTTGTGCATTTGCAGGATTTTCAAACTGTTGTGGTATAAAAGAGTTGTCAATTTCAGCGGCTAGTTCGTTTGCTTTTTCTATAGCACCTGTCATAGCTTTAGCGCCATCAGTTAACACGACTTCGGCACCTAATGCTTTTAAAAGATTAATTCTTTCAACCGACATAGTGTCTGGAAGTGTTAATATGAGGCGTAATCCTAATGATGCACAAACAAAGCTAAGTCCTATGCCTGTATTGCCACTTGTAGGCTCAATTATAACCGTATTTGTGTCGATTAATTTACTATCAAGAGCAGTTTTTATCATTGCAAATCCAACTCTGTCTTTTGCAGACCCTAATGGATTAAAACTTTCAAGTTTTGCAATAATCTTGGCATTGATATTATTGTTTTTATTAAAATTAGTTAGTTCAAGCATTGGAGTGTTACCAATTAATTCGGTTAATGACTTTTTTATGTTAGACATTAAAATCAAGACCTTTCATTTTAGCATTAATTCCTATCAAAAGAATATGAATATAGGTATATAATACAATATTCTTTTAAGAAAGTCAATAAAAAGATTGTTATTTCGGCAAAAATATTATATAATAAAAGTTATAACTTTCTAGTTTGAAACACACAATACTTTTCGTAATGTTATAGTATTTCCCAATAAAACTTATAAAATTAAACATAGAGGATGGATATTTTGATTTTTTGTGATGAAATAAAGCTTGAGCTTAACCGATTAAAAATACAACTTGATGAATTAAAAGTTGCATTAAACTACGACAAAGTTTGTGAAGAAATAGTTTCTTTAGAAAAACAAGCTACACAACAAAACTTTTGGGACGACGCTAAAGAATCCCAAAAAGTATTATTAATAACAAGTCAAAAAAAAGCTATCAAACTTCGTTATGACGAACTTTTAACGCAGTATGAAGATACACAAACATTAATAGAAATGTGTATCGAAGAAGATGATGACACGCTTATTCCTGAGATAAAACGGGAATTTGATTTGTTTGTTAAAAATTTAGAATCACAAAAGTTATTGACTTTATTATCAGATGAATATGATAAAAACAATGCTATTTTAACATTTCATGCAGGAGCCGGCGGAACAGAAGCACAGGATTGGGTTGAAATGCTTTACAGAATGTATTCAAAATGGGCAGAAAGTCACAAGTATAAAGTGAGCGTGCTTGATTATCTTGCTGGAGATGAAGCAGGAATAAAATCAATTTCGATACTTATTTGCGGCGTTAACGCATATGGGTACTTAAAATCAGAGTCTGGTGTGCATCGATTAGTACGAATTTCACCATTTGACTCTTCAGGCAGACGACACACTTCATTTGCCTCGCTTGAAGTAATGCCAGAAATTGAAGACAGTGAAATGGTTGAGATTAAGTCAGACGACTTGCGAATTGATACTTATCGTTCTGGTGGTGCAGGAGGACAGCACATTAATAAAACGGACTCTGCTGTTAGAATCACGCATATACCTACAGGAATTGTTTGTGCTTGTCAAAACGAGAGAAGTCAGCATCAAAACAAAGACGTTGCAATGAAAATGTTGAAATCAAAGCTAGCTCAAATAAAAGAGCAGGAGCATCTTGAAAAAATAGAAGATATCAAGGGATACCAAAAAGAGATTGCATGGGGCGCACAAATTCGCTCATATGTCTTTATGCCATACACACTTGTAAAGGATCACCGCACTAATTATGAAGTTGGTAACGTAAATGCTGTTATGGACGGTGATATTGATGGCTTTATAAATGCTTATTTAACAGCAAAGAGTAGAAAAGAAATATAGAAATAATCGAACATTTTCTTAGTTTTTGACATAGAATAGAGCAAAACATTAAGAAAAGGTGATAAAAATGCTTGAAATTATTAGTTGGGCATTTGTTGTATTTACGAGTTTAATAGGAATTTTTTCGATTGCCTTTGCCTTCTTTGAAAAAATGTTGTGTGCGTCTTCATCTAAGGACGCTGTGATGTTGTTACCAATAAGCGGACATAATGAAAACGTCGAGTACATAGTCAGAAGTATCACAGCAAAAACTAACACAAAAGTTTTCATAATAGATATGGGAATAGATTATGAAACGCAGCAAATATGCAATGTTTTGAGTAATAATATAAAAGCAATTAGTTTTTTAAAAAAAGATGATTTTTTAATGCTTATAAACGACGAGCAGTTTTTAAAAAATCATCAATGGTGTTAAAAGTATTGTAGAAACGGAGTTAAAATGAAAGAACAAGAATATATAAGCGTTAGCGGAAGCGTTGATAATGTGACATATTCTAATAGTGACACTGGATTTACAGTATTAGATTTAGACATTGGTGACGAGATTATTTGTGTTGTCGGTCAACTTTTAGGCGTAGAAGTTGGCGAGGAATTAAAAGTTACCGGATATTATACAACTCATTCGACATATGGAAATCAGTTTAAGGCACAAATGTATGAGCGAAACCTACCGGCTACAGCAAATGCTATTTGTAAATATCTTTGTTCAGGAGTAGTGAAAGGTATAGGACCAGTTACTGCTAGGCGTATAGTTGATATATTTGGCGATAAAACACTTGAAGTAATAGAAAACACTCCACTTCGTCTAAGTGAAGTTAGAGGAATAACACAAGAAAAAGCTACGAAGATTAGCAGCGAATTTAAAGAAGTATTTGGAGTACGCACACTAATGCTATTTTTACAGGGGTTTAATATAAATCCAATGCAAAGTGTTGCAGTATGGAAAAAGTGGGGAGTGTTTGCAAAGGAATTAATAGAGAAAAACCCATATGTGCTTTGCAGTGAGGATTTGCGAATTGATTTTTCTTTATGTGATAATATTGCAAAAAAAATGGCGTTACCAATAGACAGTGTGCAAAGAATAAGTGCAGCACTTTCATATGTGCTTTTACATAATACTAATAATGGACATACATGCGTGCCAAAAGAAAAGCTTGCTATGCTTACAAATCGCATTTTAGAAGTCGATTATGATAGACTAGTAGATACGCTAGATGACGATATTTACAACGGGGTACTTTGCTCAAGTACTACAAATACGGAATTTGTGTTTCTACCTCAATATTATAAAGCAGAAACATACATAGCTTCACGCATTAAACTTATGTTAAAAATAGAACAAAATAAAGTTACTAATATTGATAAGCTTTTAGCTGATATTGAAAAAGACGATAGTATTGTCTATGAAAAATTACAGCGAGAAGCGATAGAACAGTCACTAAAATATGACGTTTTTATACTTACAGGCGGTCCAGGAACAGGTAAAACAACAACACTAAACGCAATTATAAAAGTGTTTGATAAGCAAGGAAAAAGTGTGGCTCTAACTGCACCAACAGGACGTGCAGCAAAAAGAATGAGCGAGGTTACAGGCAAAGAAGCAAAAACAATTCACAGACTGCTCGAAGTAGAATATGCAGCTGATGATATGCAAAAATTTTCAAAAAATGAAGAAAACCCACTAGATGCAGATGTAATAATAATTGACGAAATGTCAATGATGGACGTAATGCTGTTTGAGTCATTGTTACGAGGAATGAAAATTGGCTCAAAACTTATTATGGTGGGCGACTTCCATCAGTTACCGTCAGTTGGAGCAGGTAATGTACTTAAGGACTTGTTAAATAGTGAAATAATTCCTACAGTGTGTTTGAAACAAATTTTTAGACAAGCAGCGAAGAGCTTGATAGTAACTAATGCACACAGTATAGTTAATGGAGAAATGCCAAATTTACTTAGTAAAAACAGCGATTTTTTCTTTATGCCAATGTCGCAGGAGTTAAAGGCTCGTGCGACGATATTAGACTTATGTTCGACTAGGTTACCAAAAACTTATGGTATGTCACCTTTTGATGATATTCAGGTTTTATCACCACAAAGAAAAGGCGACTTAGGTGTTATTGAACTAAATCACGAGTTGCAAAAGCGGCTTAATCCACCGTCACAGCAAAAAGTGGAGTTTAAAAGTGGAATTTATACTTTCAGATGTCGTGATAAAGTGATGCAAATTCGCAACAACTATGATATACTATGGAGTAAGGATGGACAAAAAGGACAAGGCATATTCAATGGTGATATTGGTGTTATAGAAATGATTGATAGAGGCTCACAAACACTTTCAATTAATTTTGAGGGACGAATAGCATATTACAGTTTTGATATGTCTCGTGAACTTGAGCTTGCTTATGCTATTACTGTGCATAAAAGTCAAGGAAGTGAATTTGAAGCGGTAATCTTGCCAATAATGAACGGATATGATAAACTCTATTATAGGAATTTACTTTATACTGCTGTTACAAGAGCTAAAAGAATATTAATTATTTTAGGTAGTGAAGAACGAATCAATTTTATGGTTGACAACGATAGAAGGGTACTAAGATATACATGTTTGAAGCACTTCTTACAAGAGGGTATAAAGACGGATGAAAATTGAAATTGTAAGTAGATTGCTCAATTTTTTCTTTCCTTCACGTTGTATGTTTTGTGATAATTTTGTTTCCTATAAAGAAATCAAGATCATGTAGAATGATGATATATGAAT
>JAVWHI010000105.1:0-4566 GCA_036640155.1 Oscillospiraceae bacterium
TGGTGTTTGAATTGCAACGTTTTCGCCTAGTAAGTCTCCGCTTTCACAACAACGTCCTGCAATAGTTACAACACTTTCTCTTTTTTGATTTGCTCTGTTGGCAATTAGAAAATCGTATTTTGATGAATATAAGGCATATCTTATATTATCCGTCATTCCACCGTCTACTGCAACATAAGTCCTAAACCCTTCGATTTTTTTTATGCTTCCAACAGTATAAAGTGTGATTCCGGCAGGTCCTACTATAGACCTTCCCGGCTCGATAATGATAAAAGGTAACGAAATGCCAAGCGTACCGCATTTTGCTTGCACTGCAATAGACACCTTTTTCATATATTCGTCATAGTTACGTGGAGAATCTTCATCAGTATAGCGAATACCAAATCCGCCACCTAAATTCATTTGCTCAATAACAAACCCTGTTTCTTTTTTAACCTGGTATATGAAATCTAACATAACTTCAGCTGCTAAAACGAATGGGTCTATTTCAAAAATCTGCGAGCCGATATGGCAGTGAACTCCACAAACTTTTATATTTTCTAGCGTTAATGCCTTTTTAATTGCCGCCATTGCTGTGGATAACTCTATTGCAAAGCCAAACTTAGAATCAATCTGACCCGTCTTAATAAAGCTATGAGTGTGTGCATCAATCCCTGGAGAAAGTCTTAAAAGAATTTGAGCTTTTATATTCATTTTACCAGCAATTTCGTTAAGCATTTCAAGTTCCTCAAAACTGTCCGCTACAATTCGTGTAACCCCATATTCAAGAGCAAAAACAAGTTCATCATAACTTTTATTGTTACCATGGTAGCATATCATATTAGGAGGAAATCCGACACTTTTTGCAGTATAAAGTTCGCCCATAGAAACAACGTCTATGCCGATTCCTTCCTCCATTGCAATCCTATACATTTCTTTACATGAAAAAGCTTTGCTAGCATAACAAACTAGCCCTTTTGAGCCATAATATTTATCAATTGATGTTTTGAATATTTCACAATTTTTTCTTATATAATCTTCGTCCATCAGATATAACGGTGTTTGATATTCTTGTGCAAGTGAAATTGTATCAATTCCCGCAAAGCACAAATGTCCTTCGCTATTTACAGTCAAGTTTTTATTTAAATCCATATTTATACTCCATTTTGCCGCTTTGCGCCGGCACAAAACTTTAAAAAACGATTACTCTTACCACGCAAAGTAAAAAAATGATAAAAGTAAAATTATCTATGTGCAGTTTTACATGCAAAACAGTTTTGCACGTGCATATAAACAATATAAAAGTGCTGAATTAATTCAGGACTTATACCTATTTTATTCGGTTTGTGTTTCATCATCGGCAGGTGTGCAGACATCATCAATTATTTCTTTGAGTTGCTCAAATCCAAAACCAGTTTCTGAAGATATTGGCAAAATAGTTATCTGGTCGTAATATGGCAGGCATTTTTTAATGTCGTCAAGTGCTTTTTGTGTCTGCGTTTTATTAAGCTTATCACTTTTAGTCAAGGCTATTATAAATGGAAATTCACGTTCTACTAAAAAGTCTAACATCTGTAAATCCAGTGCTGTCGGCGGATGGCGCATATCAACAAGCTGTATAACCAGTGCTAAGTCACGATTTTGATTAAAGTACCCTTCGATAAGCTCCGACCATCGCCTTTTTTCCGACTTTGCTACTTTTGCATAACCATAGCCTGGAAGGTCAACAAAATGTACGTCATCAACTTCATAAAAATTTATCGTAGCTGTTTTTCCCGGCACGCAACTTACTCTAGCAAGAGCTTTTCTGTTGAAAAGTTTGTTAATCATTGATGACTTTCCAACATTTGAACGTCCGGCAATTGCTATTTCAAGTGAAGTTGATTCTGGGATTTGGCTTGATAACCCATACGAAACCAGAAATTTTGCATTGTTATAATTCATTTATTCCTCCACAACCATTTTCCATTGATGTAGTAACACTGATGTTCGGCTTATGCAAAACCCATTGGAATTGTTTATCTTGCGTTATCTCTTGTTTTCGACAAAGTGAAATTTCTAAAACGTCTTTTATATTTTCTACCGGTATAAAATTAATGTTTTCTTTAATCACATCATCAAACAACGTAATATCAGACTTATTATCCATAGGTATAATTACAGTTTTTTTGTTTTCCTTATATGCCGCCATCGATTTTTCTCGCAATCCTCCAATTGGCAACACGTCACCGCATAAGGAAATTTCTCCGGTCATTGCTATGTCTCCTCTAACCGGGATTCCAGTTAGTGCTGAAACAATTGACGTTACCATTGTCACTCCGGCAGATGGTCCGTCTTTTGGAACAGCTCCCTCGGGTGCATGAATATGAATATCACAAGTTTTATAAAAATCTGGTTTTATATCATACTCGTCCGATATAGTTCTAACAAAGCTAATTGCAATGTCAGCAGACTCTTTCATAACATCTCCTAGACTTCCTGTGAGCTTAACTTTACCAGTTCCATTCATCACAGCAACTTCTATATTTAGCATTTCACCGCCTACTGAAGTCCATGCTAAGCCACTTGTAACTCCAATTTTATCAGAGTTTGCGTTTTCTTTTTCGATGTACTTTTGAGGTCCTAGAAAGGCGTCAATGTTCTTTGAAGTTACAACGACTTTCTTGCTTTCTTGCATTACAACTGATTTTGCAACTTTGCGGCAGATTTTTCCTATACTTCTTTCCAGCCCACGCACTCCTGCTTCTTTTACATAGTTATCAATAATCGTATAAATAGCATCGTCTTTAATTAACATCATACTCTTTTTTATGCCATTGTTTTTCATCTGTTTTGCTAAAAGATGCTTTTTAGCTATGTTAAATTTTTCTTCCCTTGTATAACTTGTTAGCTCAATTATCTCCCTTCTGTCTAAAAGCGGAGCCGGAATAGTTGAAGTAGTGTTTGCAGTTGTTATGAAAAACGTTGCACTTAAATCAAATGGTACTTCAATGTAATGGTCACGAAAAGTGCTATTTTGTTCACTATCAAGCACTTCTAACATAGCAGATGCCGGGTCTCCTTTAAAGTCTGCCCCCATTTTGTCTATTTCATCTAGTAGCATAACCGGGTTTTTACTCTCACATTCCTTTATAGCAGTAATAATTCTGCCCGGCATTGAGCCTACATATGTCTTTCGGTGACCTCGTATTTCTGCTTCATCATGCACTCCACCAAGAGACACTCTTACATATTTTCGTTTCATAGCTTTTGCAACCGATTTAGCAATCGACGTCTTTCCAACGCCTGGAGGTCCTACTAAGCATAAAATTTGCCCTTTTATATCCGGCGACAATATTCTAACTGCAAGTGACTCTAAAATTCGTTCTTTAACCTGTTTAAGTCCGTAATGGTCACGTTCAAGTTGCATTGAGGCTTTTGTAAGATCAACATTATCGCATGTTTTTGTGTCCCACGGTAAGTCAAGACACGTCTCAAGATATGTTCTTAAAACATTTGCTTCTTGCGACTGCATAGGCATTTCGCTAAGACGATAACAGTCTTTTAATAGTTTTTCTCTTGATTTTGCATCGATATCTACTATACTGTCAATTGCTGCAACAATATCATAAACATCGTCATTCATTTCAAGACCTTCGCCTAACTCTTCAGCTATCGCTTTTTGCTGTTCACGCAAGAAATAATCACGCTGATTTTTGTCCATCTGACCTTTTACCTTTGAATAAATGTCCCCCTCAACTGACAAAACATCAACTTCATGATTTAAAAATTCTATCAGTTTAATTAGTCTTAAAAATTGTGAATTAAATTCAAGCAATTCCTGCTTTTGAGTATAATGAAGTTGTGTATTTGGTACAATTGCCTCAAAAATAGCTGTTGGGTCGTCAAGAGCAGATACCTTCAAAATTATATCCGGAGGCATTTTCGGGAAAAACTTACAATATGCGTCAAATGCAGCTTTTGTAGCTCTTATTATCGCCTCTTGCTCAAACGATTGCATAGTATCAGGTTTATCAAACGACTGTGCAATTTCGCATGTGATGTAATCTCCAGAACAATCTGCACTAACAATTTTCGCTTTATAGTTTCCCTCGATAAGAACACGTGTAACCCCTTCGTTTGAGTATAACACTTGCTTTATGGTTGCTACAACGCCGTATTTGTACAAATCAGTACGTTGAGGATCCTCAGTTGGCAAGTCTTTCTGACACACTAAAAAAACTTGTCTATCAAGTTTCATAGCCGCTTTTATTGCTTTAACTGATTTTTTACGTCCAATATCAAAGTGCAATGCCATGTTTGGAAAAACTACTGTTCCTCTTGTTGCAACACTAGGCATTAACACCGGTTGTTTTGTTGCTGTTGGTTTTTTACTCATATATAACTCCTTTAATACTAATAACTACTCTTAAACATTATTTTTCAAATGCTACAACATCAGTATACAGCATTTGATAATGTGGTGGGATTACTTTATTTACGTGGAATTTTCCAAAATACCACTTTTTGAATTTCACCGTTTGAGACATCTTTTGTAAAAATACGTTTGTAAATCCAGCCTCACTGTCTTCCATATTAATAAATAAC
>JAVWHI010000106.1:0-4550 GCA_036640155.1 Oscillospiraceae bacterium
CAACTAACACTATAAGAATGTTGACATTTTTAAAAGACTCCGACCAAGATATAAAGTCAAGACAACAACTTGAACATAGTGCAGATACTGATGAGCTTACTGGACTTCTTAATCGTAAGAGTATCACCGAGAAAATTGATGAATGTATTAGTACATATGGCAAAAAAGATAGACATGCTATGCTCTTCATAGATTTAGATTCATTTAAATCTATAAATGACCATTTTGGACACTTGTTTGCTGATAATGTTTTAAAAGAAACTGCACGTAAATTCCATTCAACGTTTAGATATAACGATTTAGTTGGTAGAATTGGTGGCGATGAATTTTTAGTCTTTATGAAAAACGTAAATTCAATCCAAAGTATCAAAAAAAAGTTGGATAATCTTATGAAAGCTCCGTTGTTTAGTTATAGTGATGGCAAGCTTAGCATAACTATGACGTGTAGTATTGGAGTCTCAATTTATGACGGTGATGGCAAGGATTTTAAACTGCTATATTCGCAAGCGGACAAGGCTATGTATAAAGTTAAAAATTCAGGTAAAAACAATATAGCTTTTTATGATAATGACAGTTTTAAAGACTAAAATTATCGGTTCATATGAATAAGAAAAGGTAGACTTTATAGTCTACCTTTTCTTATTTATATGATATATTACTATGAGTATAAATATAATATATTATTATGATATTAAACAAACAATTTGTGAGTATATTCTTTCGGCTGTATCTAAAACAGCAAGTTTTGATGCGTTTACAGATAGCGACTTAAGTTTTTGAGGATTATCAAAAATATCGTTTAATATGTTATTAACCGCCTGCGTATTGTAGTTTTTTTCCTCCAAAATCATAGCCGCATTCTTATTAACGAGTACCATAGCATTGTGATACTGATGGTTTTCTGTTACATTCGGTGATGGAATCAAAAGCGACGGTGTTCCTGTTGCTTCAATTTCACTTAGAGTGATTGCACCTGCACGACAAACTACTAAATCAGCTGCTGCTAAACACACATCCATGTTATCAATGTATTCACGTGCATCAAGCCACGGTGAATTTGCAACATCAATGGACTTTTCAAGTAAAAGTTGTGGGAACTTTTCCTTTCCTAGTCTACCATAACCGTGAATTATAGTTGCTTTTTCTCCGTTTTTAGTCCATTTAGCGATATCTGCTCCAATTTTGTTTATTGTATCTGCTCCTAAACTGCCTCCAAAACATAGTATACAAAGTTTATCATCAATTCCTAATTCTTTTCTTGCTTCGGTTTTAGTTTTATAAATTATACCTTCTTTTATCGGGTTACCCACTGTTATAAAATTACAGCTACTATCTAAGCTTTTTTTCGCCTCGTCCACAGCAAGCATAACTATATCTACTTTTTTAGATAGTATTTTTGTCGTTACTCCCGGGAAAGCATTTTGCTCATGTATCGCCGTTTTTATACCGAGTTTTGTTGCTGCAAGTACAACAGGTCCGCTGACATATCCGCCTGTTCCAACAACTATATCGGGTTTAAAATCAGTTACTATCTTTTTTGCAGCACTTTTTGAACGCAAAGCTAGATACACTGCCTTGAAATTGTCAATAATATCTGCCGGTGCAAAACTCCTATGAAACCCTTTTACTTTTATTGACACAAAATTAAATCCTGCTTTTTTAACTAAAGCGGCTCCATACCGTTTGGTGTCCCTGCAAATAATATTTCTGCTTCCGGTTGATTCTTTCTTACACATTGTGCAATTGCTATAGCAGGATTAATATGTCCTGCTGTTCCGCCACCTGCTAATAAAATTCTCATTGTTGACTTCCTCCATAGACATAGTCTTTTGCTGTGACTATGCCTTTTCAATCGCGGCATGCCGCGAAATATTAAGCAAAATTCCCATTTGCGCAAGTTGCATCATTATTGCAGTCCCTCCATAACTGAAAAAAGGAAGACTGATTCCTGTATTTGGAATTGTATTTGTCACAACTGCAATATTTAGTATTGCTTGTAAAATAATCTGTGCTGTAAGTCCTACTCCAAGCATATAACCAAATTTATCAGGCGATTTTGATGCAATCGAAAATCCCCTCAAAGCAAATAGCAAAAATAAAATAATAACCAATATAGCCCCAATAAACCCTAACTCTTCACACACAATTGCGAAAATAAAGTCGTTTTGCGCCTCCGGTAAGTACATGTATTTTTGATGTGATTGTCCTAATCCCCTGCCCATAACCCCACCAGAGCCTATCGCAACTAGCGACTGCACTGTTTGCCAGGTTTTATCACTAATATCCGAAAATGGGTCAATCCATCCTGCAATACGTTCAGACATATAAGTTACGCCTTTAATGGCAATTAGTCCTACTACTCCGCCTATTCCTAGAACACCAAGACCTAGAAAATAGCGAACTTTAGTGCCGCCAATAAACATCATAACAAATGCAATCAAAACCATAAGTATTGTTCCGGATAAATGTGGCTCAAGCATCATTAAAATAACAACAGGTATCAAGCACATTGCAAATGGAAAAACGCCATAAACAAAAGTACCCATTCTTTTATAGTTATGTGCAACTAAATGTGCAAACATCACAATTAGTGCAAATTTCATGATTTCAGATGGCTGAAATTGTGTTCCCCCAATATAAATCCACCTGCGTTCGCCGTTTGATGGACTACACAATCCTACTAAAAGCAGTAAACCGCCAAATATAAATAATGGCAGTACAAGTTTGCGATATAAACGATAGTCCACAAACGATGCTATTATCATTAATACTAATCCAGCTCCAATAAATATCGCTTGCCGAATTACGTAGTGTAAGCTATTATCTTTATAAAAAAGTGCAGAAGCATAACTTGCCGAAAAAACCATAATTAATCCAAAAGTCAAAAGAATAAGTATAATTAATAAAAAAGTGGTGTCAATTTTGCCGACTTTACGTGATGGCATATCAGTTAATGAATGTGGCAACTTTGGCGGTTGCAAATCTTGTTTTTTTGCTTTTTTTGCAAACAATAGCTTCACCTCTTTATTAAATATCTTAATTAGTTTATGACAATGCCACCGAAATAACCGCAATTATACAGGTTATAATCGTTACTAAAGAAAAAAGTAGCACAATTTTATTTTCGCTATATCCACACATCTCAAAATGATGATGTATTGGACTCATTTTAAATATACGCTTGCCTGTCGTTTTGAAACTTATTACCTGCAAAATAACTGAAAAAGCCTCAACACAGTATATAAATCCGACTAGAAACAATATTATTGGCATATCAATTCCAAAGCTTAATGCAATAACCATTCCCCCTAAAAACATAGAGCCGGTGTCTCCCATAAACACCTTTGCCGGGTGAAAATTCCACATCAAAAATCCTAAACATCCACCTGCAAGTGCTGTTGCAACTATATTCATACCTGCTAAATGCATAATAGATGTCATTGCCATGAAAGCAATAGCAATCACAAATGTTACTGAGCCTAAAAGTCCATCAACTCCATCAGTAAGATTTGCTGCATTAACAATAAATATAATCATCATTCCCATCAAAGGAAAATATAAAAATCCTAGGTCTAATTGACCAATAAATGGAATAATTAATATCGTTGATTTATCACCAGATAAATACATAAGAAATAGAAATACAACAGTGACAACAACTTGCATAACTATTTTTTGTATAGCTGTTAGTCCTAAGTTTCTTTTTTTAACTACTTTTATATAATCATCAATAAACCCAATTAATCCAAAGCCAAAAGCCATAATTAAGCCGTAAACGATTTTAGATATCTCACGCTCGTTAATAACTACTCTAGAAAACGCAAGAGTTAAATA
Source organism: Oscillospiraceae bacterium (assembly GCA_036640155.1). Classification (GTDB taxonomy): domain Bacteria; phylum Bacillota; class Clostridia; order Oscillospirales; family Ruminococcaceae; genus JAVWHI01. Next base: position 3,835 of record JAVWHI010000106.1, read on the forward strand.
TCCAATCAATACTGCAACAATAATGCCTATTATAAATATGATTCCGCCCATAGTTGGTGTGCCTGACTTTTTTTTGTGCCATGACGGTCCTTCATCATTTATAGTTTGCCCAAACTTTAACTTTTTTAGCATTGGAATAAATATTAATCCCAACATTCCCGTAACAATAAAGCCGGCTATCGCCGCTACAGCTGTGCTTAATACGTTCATTATAATTCCTCACATACACATTTTTTATAAACTCTATTTTGTAATAGCATCAATTACCTCTTCAAGTTTTGCTCCACGACTTGCTTTGAAGATAACAGCATCATCTTTATGCAAATTCTTTTTAAGATATTTTATTATTTCCTCTTTAGTATCAAACTGATACGCTTCTTTCATACCGGCAGCATATGCCCCAATAGCAATATTCTTAGCCTCTTTACCTACACACAATAACAAATCTATATGACCACTCGCAACCATAACGCCAACATCAGTATGTGCTTTAAAAGACACTCCTCCAAGTTCAAGCATATCACCTAAAACTGCGATTCTTCTACCTTGACATGAAACACTGCTAATAACGTCAATTGCTGCTTTCATTGAATCCGGACTCGCATTATAACAGTCAGCAATAATCGTTATTCCATCAACAACACTAATATTTTGACGCATGCCTAAATTCTTATAAAACTGCATTGCCGCTGTTATATCACGTGGCTCCATGTCTA
>JAVWHI010000107.1:0-4480 GCA_036640155.1 Oscillospiraceae bacterium
AGGAAGCCTGTTACGCCTGTTGGGAATATACCGCCATGCGACCATAAATGGGTAGGGACACGCAGTCTATACGATTTCTGACCCTCGTGCAGAAATTTTACGTGATAATCTTAAAAAGAACATTCCAGGAACAAAATTCGAGTCCGATTTTATTTTGCTAAACTTAATTGAAGAACTTACTCCACAAATATTTGCAACACAAAAGCAAAACAACAAAGTTATTTCTGCAAATGTTGACTTATATTCAGGACTAGTTTATAAATTCTTAGGCATTCCTTATGACTTATTTACGCCACTCTTTGCTACTTCAAGAATGGCAGGTTGGAGCGCTCACAGAATCGAAGAGCTGTTTACAGCAGGCAGAATTATACGTCCTGCATATAAATCAGTTTCAAAAGAACAAAGCTATATTCCACTGGAAAAACGAGGTTAATACTTATTATAATTGAAGGGTGGCATGTGCCTTGTCAATTAATTTGCAAGGCTTATAAATAATGAACAAACTTAATTATTATGAATCAACAAATATTTCAAAAAGAAGCTTACTTATGATGATTATTGTGACTTGTGCAATGTTTGTTGTAAGAATGGTGCAGTGTTTAGGAGTAGTACAAGGTGGAGCAATTACATTTACAAACATCACGATGTACGCTTTAGTGTTTATACTAGCAGTTATTGGTTTCTTTTTAGCTAGGACAGTTAATAAAAATGACGAAAGATACATTGACATTTCATTTTTTGCACGTGGCATATTCTATTCCTGTGCAGCGTTACTGTTTTTTATCGGTGGCTTTAAAATGATAGCCGAAAATTTTGCACTGCAAACAATAAATATACTTGTTTTATTAGATAGCTTATTTATTTTACTAGCTGTTATAGCCTTGATTGTAATTGCCTGCAAGTGCTTTATTCAAGAAAGCGAATATTCATTCGTACCAATGGTTATACTCATTTGTTGGGGAGTAGTGTCGCTAATTAGAAATTATGTTTTATTACCTGTCACAACGGCGAATCCAGAAAAAGTAATCTTATTGTTTATCGCTGTTCTTTCACTGTGTTTTATATTTTTTACCGCTAAAACAGGTCTCGGATATAAAACCACTAGAACAAGATTTTTCCAGATTTTGTCTTTTGTTTTGCTACTAGGTGCCACTTTTGGGTATCTACTACCAAATATAATAACGGATTTAGTCGTTATGCCTTCGAGCGTGAAGGCTCAAGAACTAGCATACCTAGCAGTGTCTATTTGGGGAATTGGAACGTCGGCTAAATATCTTGTGCCGGCTATGATAACCAGAAAAAATGTCAAACAGGAAATATAAATAGCATATTCGCAGGAACGCAAATTTACGTTCCTGCTCTTTTTGAATGTTTTAAAACTTTACTGTACTTAAAAAACGTTTAGAAAATAAACTCTTTAGTAAACATTCATTTATAAGTGAAATTGGAAGGTGGATACTCGTTTTATGCAAAAAATATTAGGATATATGCGAAAAGCAATACAGGAGTTTGACCTAATAGAAGATGGCGACCGCATTGCAGTTGGGGTTTCCGGTGGAAAGGATTCTGTAGTTTTACTTCAAGGGTTAGTTATGTTAAAACGGTTTATTGGCATAGAATACAGCATAGTCGCACTTACACTTGACCCTTGTTTTGGCGGCGTTGAAACTGATTATTCTCCTATAAAAGCACTTTGTGATGAGCTTGGAGTTTTATATGTTGTTGAAAAAACAGATATTGGACAAATTGTTTTTGATATAAGAAAAGAAACAAACCCATGCAGTTTATGTGCAAGAATGCGTAGAGGTGCGCTTCACGATTTGGCGAAAAAAAATAACTGCAATAAAATTGCATTAGGGCATCATTTTGATGATGCTGTTGAAACGTTTATGATGAACCTTTTTAACGAGGGCAGAATTGGCTGTTTTTCTCCAAAAAGTTACCTTTCAAGAAAAGATTTGTCTATGATAAGACCGCTAGTTTTTGCACCTGAAAAAGAAATCAGAAAAGCTGCAAATAAAAACAATCTGCCAATAGTCAAGAGTCTTTGCCCGGCGGACGGTGTGACGTCACGACAAAAAACTAAAGAGTTTTTACAAGAGCGTGAAAAACTAGATAATGGGTTTAAAGACCGCTTGTTTGGTGCTATGCGTCGTGCAGGTATTGATGGCTGGGGATTTAAAACTTTATAAAAACGCTTTAATATGCAGTGTGAAAATCTTAGTTAGCACAAAACCTAGCATGATTTAAACATAAATGAAAGGTAATAATTTTGAATGACAAAAGAAATTAAGATAAATCCAAAAGTACAATTTAAAAGAGTTTACATTGAAATATCTAATATCTGCAATTTAAACTGTGAATTTTGCAGTGAAGTAAAACGAAAAAAACAAATTATGTTGCCCTCTGATTTTGAATATATTATTGAACAAATTAAGCCTCACGCAAATTTTATTTATCTTCATGTTAAAGGTGAGCCACTTCTGCATCCAAATTTAAAAGAGATAATGCAAATTTGCGAAAAAAATAATATGCAGGTCAATATTACAACAAACGCAACGCTTTTAGATGAACATTCGGATTTTCTTCTTCATTCGCCTGCTTTGCGACAGATGAATATTTCAGTTCATAGCTTAGCTGCACAACAGAAAATAGACACCAATAAGTATCTTAATACAATCATTGATTTTACTAAAAAGTGCGATTTAATTGGAAAATATGTTGTTTTGCGATTCTGGAATCTTGACCAAAACCGTAATATTGGAAGTCAAAGTAAAGAAGCAATGAGTACTTTTTCAAAAGCCTTTAATGTAAATTATGACCTTGTTAGTGCATTAAACGTTAAAAATAGTGTTAAGATAAGCGACAATGTTTTTATTGGCTGGGAAAAAGAATTTGTTTGGCCATCTTGCGAGAATGAATTTGTTTCAAACGATGGTTATTGTTATGGAATGCGTCATCAAATTGCAATTTTAGCTGATGGAACTGTAGTCCCCTGCTGTCTTGATTCTAATGGCGAATGTGCGTTAGGAAATATTTTTGTTAATACTTTTGACGAAATTATTTCAAGTGACCTTGCTAAAGGAATAAGACACGGTTTTGAAAAACGTCAAGCTTTTGCGACACTTTGCAAACATTGTAGCTTTAGAACACGATTTGATAAAAAGTGAAATGAATTGCAAGAAACTGTGAGATAAAGAGCATTTTTAAGAGATTTAGAGAGAAATAGCTATCTAAATTGAAATTTCGGCTATTTCCGCCTTGACAAACATGTTATAAACCATTATAATAATTATTGTGTTAAAACGTAATTTATATTGCGTTTATAAATTTATTTTTTTGGAGGTCATTAATTATGTCAACTTATATGGCAAATGCACAGACTATAAGCCGTAAATGGTATATATTAGATGCTGCCGGAAAACCACTAGGACGCACAGCTGTTAAAGCTGCTGATATTCTTCGTGGTAAAATCAAACCTGAGTTTACTCCTCACGTTGATTGCGGCGATCATGTTATAATCATAAACTGCGAAAAAGCTGTTTTAACTGGCAAAAAACTTGAGCAAAAATTCATGCGTCATCACACTGGTTGGATTGGCGGATTAAAAGAAATTTCTTATGCTGATTTAATGGAAAACAATCCTGAAAAAGCTGTTATGGCAGCGGTTAAAGGTATGCTTCCTGATACTACTATTGGTAGATCTGCTCTTCGTCGTTTAAGAGTTTACAGAGGTGCAGAACACGAAAATGCAGCGCAAAAACCTGAAGTTTATTCATTATAAAAGAAGGAGGCAATTTAAATGTACGAATCAAAACCATTTTTTTATGGTACAGGCAGAAGAAAAAGCTCTGTTGCCAGAGTTAGAGTTTATGCAGGCAACGGTGAAATAAAAATTAACGGCAGAGATATTAACGAATATTTTGGTCTAGAAACATTAAAACTTATCGTTAATCAACCATTAGAATTAACTGAAACCGCAGGCAAATTTGATATTATTTGTACAGTAAACGGTGGCGGTGTTACTGGTCAAGCTGGTGCTATCAGACACGGTTTATCACGTGCTTTATTGGAATATGATCCTGAGCTTCGTGGCATTCTTAAGAAAGCCGGCTTCTTAACTCGTGACCCTAGAATGAAAGAACGTAAAAAATACGGTCTTAAAGCTGCACGTCGCGCTCCACAGTTCTCAAAGAGATAATTTTATATCTATTATTAATGGCATATTTACAAGGTTTTTACTTTGTAAATATGCCATTATTTTTTTGCTTTTTTTACGACCATCAAGCAGTTTTTCTCTGCGACAGTTTTAAATAAATAATTTTAATAGTGTTTTTTACAAAGCATTGAATAGGAATTGACAGTATGGTATAATAACCTCACGGCGATGGCGTGGTAGCCATCGGTGCTATTTCATAGCACTTTAAAAGTTGACACTTTTTCCCGTGAGAACATTTGACCATCAAATTGCCCCACTGCG
>JAVWHI010000108.1:0-4403 GCA_036640155.1 Oscillospiraceae bacterium
TGGTGCGGACGACTATGTTGTGAAACCGTTTAGCCCACGTGAGTTAATGGCAAGAGTTAAAGCGGTGCTAAAAAGAAGTTCCGGCACTACTGATGGCTCAAAAGACACATATGTTTACAAAGGTTTAGAGATAAATTTCACTTCGTATGATGTTAAGTTAAACGCTCAAAAGCTAAGCATTACGCTAAAAGAATTTGAACTGTTACAAATGTTTGTTAAAAACCGTGGCGTTGTACTAACAAGAGAAGAAATATTAAAGAAAATTTGGGGATATGAATTTATTGGCGATTCAAGAACTGTTGACACACACGTTAAAATGTTACGTAATAATCTAGGCGAATATCGTGATTTAATAAAGACTGTTTGGGGTGTTGGTTACAGATATGACGAAGCTTAGATTAAGTCTTAAACACAAAATCTTACTAGCAATTTTGTTGCCTGTTAGTGTTGTGCTTATTGCGTTATGGCTTTTGCAGGTTGTTTTTTTAGAGGACTATTACTTAAAAGCAAAACGTGATGACATGGTAAAATTAACAATGGAAGTTGCAGGGTATGTAAAAGAAAAAGGGCAACAAGAGTCACTTGATGACATTTATAAAATTGCTCTTGAAAACACTTTATGTATAGATGTAACTTCGCTTAAAGATTCAAGTGCAGTTATATATGAGGGCTTAGGAGATAACTGCTATTTGCACATGAGCAGTGTCAATAAAAGTGCAGTAATTATGGATATTTTAAAAAGTACGGACGATTACGTCATATCCGATATAAAGCACCCTCGCTATGATACACGCTATTACATTTGTGGGACAAAGCAACAGGCAAACAATGGTCAAACGTATATTGTTATGGTTGTAGCGACGTTAGCACCGGTAAAAGAAGCGGTAAGCGTAATAAAAAACCAGCTTTTATATTTAACTATTGCACTTGTAGTAGTTACAGTTATTATTGCACTTTTCATTGCTCGTTCCTTAACTAAACCGATTTTAAAAATTTCAAACGCAGCTAGAAAAGTAGCACAAGGTCAACTTGATGTTAAGGTTGAAATAAACAGTAATGATGAAGTTGGAGAATTGGGTCAAAACTTTAATTACATGACAAATGAAATCATGAAAGTCAACACGTTACAGCGTGAACTAGTAGCAAACATATCGCATGATATTCGCACGCCATTGACGATGATTAAAGGGTACGCAGAGGCGATTAAGGATATAACGGGTGACGATAAACAAAAGCGTGAAATGCAGCTTGATGTTATAGTAGAAGAATCTGACCGACTTAATTCTTTAGTGAATGATGTTATGGACTTATCCTTAATGCAAGCAGGACAAACGAAATTCAATTTTACAACAGTGGATATCAGAGAAATAGCCTTTCAAATTATAAAAAAATTCGAACTAATGGCAGCACAAAACGATATAAATTTAGTTTTTGAAGCTCCGGACGAGGTTTTAGTTGTAGCAGACCAGATAAAAATTGAGCAGGTTTTATACAATTTAATCAGTAATGCTATAAACCACATTGGCACGGGAAATCTTATCACAGTGAGAATAACGCCTGCAAAAGATACTGCAAAAGTTGAAGTTATAGACACCGGCGTTGGAATATCCCCACAAGATTTACCGCTAATTTGGGATAGGTATTATAAGCCTTATAAAAAAACGCAAAGAAAAGCAGTAGGAACAGGGCTAGGTCTTTCAATAGTAAAGGCAATATTAATTAAACACACAGCTAACTTTGGTGTTATTAGCAAGCTTGAGCAAGGAAGTAATTTCTGGTTTGAGTTGACATTAAGTAGTGGCGAACAAGAATAAATTAGGTAGCTGTCACGTTTTAGGGCGTGGCAGCGACTTTTTTAGGGAATTTTTTAAAAAGACAAAACCCCATACAACCGAAATGGTTGTATGGGGTTTTGTAAAGCTGTAAATTAAACAGCACGAGTTACTTTATTTGAACGTAAGCAACGGGTGCAGGCATAAACACGACATGGTTTACCGTCTACAAGAGCCTTAACTCGTCTTACATTTGGTTTCCATGTTCTATTTGAACGCCTATGTGAGTGGGAAACCTTAATACCGAAAGTAACACCTTTTCCGCAGATATCACATTTTGCCATTAATCTGCACCTCCTTTATGCTACTGATTATTCTGGACTACCTTAAACATTCTAACAGATATGTCGAGTAAATGCAACCTTTTTTTTAAAAAAATGAAAATTATTTTTAAAAAGCGGTAAATTAACACACTTATGCTTGTTTTTTTTGCCTTTCTAAAGTATAATACTAGTTTAAGGAGCGTGTTATTATTATGCAAAATAATATTTTAGACTTTATATTTAAAGTGTTTATCAGACTCATCGTTGTAGTAACAGTTTTACCAGTACACGAATATGCTCATGGATTGGTTGCATATAAATTAGGCGATCACACAGCAAAAAATCAAGGGCGTCTAGATTTAAATCCACTTCGTCACTTTGACCCTATAGGAACAACGATGCTTCTTTTAACAGGGTACGGTTGGGCAAAACCTGTTCCTGTTAATCCTTATTATTTCAAAAATAAGAAAGCAGGAATGGCACTAACTGCAATTGCAGGACCTGCTTCAAATATTATTATAGCAACGGGCTTACTACTTATTTACAAGATACTAGCTCTTTTTTTACCAGTTCAAAATGTGTTTATATCGACTCTTTTTTATGCTATTAATATGATTATTTCGATAAACGTTGGGTTGGCAGTGTTTAATCTATTACCGATACCACCGCTTGATGGCTCAAAAGTTTTAGGATATTTTTTACCGGACAATATTTACTACAAAATGCTTCAGTATGAACAATACATAATGATTGGATTGTTTGCTGTTATCATGTTCACAAGTATTCTAGACACACCAATGAGATTTTTGCAAAATATTATCTTTATGGGAATGGATTTTATAACCGGGTTTGTTGACATAATTGCAAGATTATTATAACTGTAAAGCGGAGGAACAATGGAAAAAATTCAATTTAAACTTGATGCGTTTGAAGGACCACTTGATTTACTGCTTTTTTTAATTTCTAAACATAAACTTGATATTGCAGATATTGAAATCAGCAAACTGCTAGAGCAGTATCTTGACTTTATTGCACTTGCACAAGCACATGATTTAGAATTAGCAAGCGAATTTTTAGCAATGGCAGCAAGGCTAGTTTATATAAAAACTGTTGCACTTTTACCTCGTCACGAAGAGGAAAGCGATTTAAAAAAAGAGCTTGAGGGTCAACTTTTAGAATATCAGTTGTGCAAATTAATGTCACAGCGATTAATTGCTATGAATGTCGGCAATGATATCTTTGTACGAAAAGGTGCTATATTACCGGCGGATAAAGAATATAAAAAAGTCCATAACAAAGAGGACTTATTAGATGCGTACTTAGTGGTTGTGGGAAAAGCAAAACGAAAACTTCCGCCATCAAAAACTTCATTTTCCGGTATAGTTTCAAAGCGTATGGTTTCTGTGACGTCAAAAATAATATATGTTTTAAAAAAGCTGTACAAAACAGGGGAAATAGGATATGATGAATTTTTTCTCACTTCCGAGCGAAGCGAGCTTGTTGCAACTTTTTTGGCACTGCTTGAGCTTATTAAGTCTAAAAGAATAACAATTAGCGATGATAATACTTGTGTGTATTTTTCACGTGAAAGGATGTAGCAATTTGGAAATGAAAAACATGTGTGCTGCTATTGAGGCGGTTTTGTTTGCAAGTGGTGAGCCTATTGATGCTGCAAAAATTGCTTTAGCACTTGAAAGTGACGAGGAAACAATTAATACTCTTATTAAAACAATGATTACAAGTTACGATAATGATAAGAGCGGTTTGCAAATCTATGAGCTTAATGATTCTTTTCAGCTGTGTACTAAGCCAATATATGCAGGTGCTGTTAAAGCTGCACTTGATATAAAAAGGAATGTACCGCTGTCTCAAGCGGCAATGGAGATACTAGCAATAATTGCTTACAATCAACCAGTAACCAAAAGTTTTATTGAGCAAGTAAGAGGCGTTGATAGTTCACAGTCAGTAAATAACTTGGTGGAAAAAGGACTTGTAGAAGAAGCTGGAAGGCTTGATTTACCTGGTAGACCTATTGCTTACCAAACTACTAATAATTTCTTGCGAACATTTTCTTTAAAAAGTTTAGACAATCTTCCACCATTGCCGGACGATTCAGGGCAAGTTATGTTAGACGATATTGTAAGCGCACAAAATGATATAGAGCAATGAGGTGATAGTAATGATAGGACTATTGATTTTTTTAGGAATTATACTATTTGTTGTTTTGCTACTATCATTTAGTCTTACTGTTTATGTTACAATAACAGATAATGTCACATTTAAAATAGGGTGCTTTGGACTAAAACGT
>JAVWHI010000109.1:0-4385 GCA_036640155.1 Oscillospiraceae bacterium
ATTAAATGCTTCCTCATTGGTAATAGTTCCATTATCTAAAAGCTCTTGCACTAAAGAATGATCTTTTGTTATTTGTATAAGTCCTTTATCGTTTGAAATGTATGCCCTGCTATCACCAATGTGTGCTATATAAGCGTTTTTATCAATAACTAAGGCTAAAACAAGTGTCGTACCCATTCCGAAATAATCATCATTTTCCAATGACTTTTCGTAAACTAAGAGATTACCTTGACTAATTACAGAAATTAAAAAATCTTTTATTTCTTCTTTTGGAACTAATGATAAATCATTAGCAATCATTAAATCTGTAATTGATTTACATGCAATTTCGCTTGCAATATTTCCGGCATTTTGTCCACCCATACCATCACATACAATTGCAAATCCTGCATTATCAGAATACTGATTAATAAAAAACGTGTCTTGATTAATTTGACGTTTTTGTCCTATATCAGTGTTTGCATATAATTTCAAAATCACTCCTCCTCTCTTTTTACATTATCTCTTCGTAGCTGACCACACGCAGCGTTAATATCCTCGCCGAGCGTTCTACGAATTGTTGTGTTAATTCCATTTTTATTAAGCATATCACAAAACTCCATTGCTCTTTTTCTTGTGCTTTTTATATATGAAACTTCTTTTATCTCATTAACAGGAATTAGGTTAACGTGACATAACATACCATGTAAGCGACTTGCCAATTCATCTGCACACTCTTTAGAATCGTTAACGCCACTTATTAAAGCATACTCAAAAGAAATTCGTCTACCTGTTATAATAACATATTTTTTGCAAGCTTTCAACAAAACATCGATATTCCATTTATTATTTATTGGCATTGTCTTATTTCTTATATCGTCATTTGGTGCATGAAGTGAAATTGAGAGCGTTACACCGAGTTTTAACTTTGCAAGTTCTTCAATTTTATCAACAAGTCCACAAGTTGAAAGAGAAACATGTCTTAAGCTTAAATTATTGCCTAGTGGCTCACTTACAAGCATTAAAAACTTAATTACATTATCATAATTATCTAGTGGCTCGCCAATTCCCATTAAAACAATACTTGAAATACGCTTACCAATGTCGGCTGCGGTAGAATAAACTTGCTGTAAAATTTCACTAGCGTCAAGGTTTCTTACAAACCCAGCTTTAGTAGATGCACAAAACCGGCACCCCATTTTACAACCAACTTGAGTTGATAGACACAAGCTAATACCATATTTATATTCCATGCAAACGCTTTCAACATAATTCTGGTCATTTAACTTATATAAATATTTTATTGTCCCATCAATTTTAGAGACGAGTTTTTTTTCAATTGTTAGCTTAGTAAAACAATATTTTTCATTTAATAAACTAATAAGGCTTTTTGGCAAATTAGTCATATCTTCAAAAGAATTAACCTTTTTTACGTGAAGCCAATCAAATATTTGCTTTGCCCTAAACTTAGGTTGACCAAGACTAATAATTTGCTCTTCAAGTTCTGCCGGCAAAAACGACGTTATAAACTGTTTGTCCAAAAACTATTCCTCACTTTTTTTAAATGCAGCCATAAAAAAACCGTCACAATTATGTATATGCGGAAAAAGAGTAATATAGCAATCGTTTCCCTTATATATTTTACTCAAAAAATTAGGTAATTGCAAGGGTTTAAAAGATGAATTTCCTGCTATGAATTTATTAATTATTGCTAAATTTTCGTTTTTATTAACTGTACAGGTGGAATAAACTAAAATACCACCCGGTTTTACATAGTTAGCTGCATTAGTTAGAATGTCAAGTTGAATTTTAGGTAATTCATTAATTGACTCTTCGCTTTTAAATTTGATTTCAGGTTTACGCCTGATTATTCCTAATCCAGAACATGGAACGTCACATAAAACCCTATCAGCCTTTGGAATATCAGGATTATAAACACTTCCATCTCCAATATCTGTTTTAATTATATTAATTCCTAATTTAGCTGCGGATTTATTGATTAACGCTAACTTGTGTTCATATATGTCAAAAGCGAAAATTTCGCCTTGATTTTGCATGTAATTAGCTATTGTAAACGCTTTACTGCCGGGTGCTGAGCATATATCTAGCACCGTTTGACCCGGTTTTGCACCTAAAAGTTTCATACAAAGCTGTGAAGCTGTATCTTGAATGTAAAATTTACCTTTACTAAAAGCTTGTATTTTTTCTAAATCACCCATTTTTTTAAGAATAATACAGTCTTCAATTATAGGCGAACAAACAGCATCAATATTAAGACTAAAAAATTCTTGTAAAAGCTCTTGCGTAGTTGTTTTAATTGTATTTACTCGAATGACAAGCGGTGGAACTTCAACAGATGATTTTGCAAATTCTATCGCAGTTTGCATGTCATATTGTGTAGCGATTTTTTTAATTATCCATTCAGGACAGCTATATTCTAACGAAGTTTTAGTAATGGAATTATTCTCGTCTTTTTTTAATAAAATCGTTTTATTATCTCTTATAAAAGCACGTAAAATCGCATTTACTAAACCTTTAGCACTCGCTTTTTTAACGTACGAAACAAGCAAAACACTTTCATTTACCGCCGCCATATCAGGCACACTATTTAGATACAATAATTGAAAAACTCCCATTCTCAAAATAATAAGAATTTCTAAATCGAGCTTAGTAAGTTTTTTATTGAAATATCTACTGATTATATAGTCTAGCGTTATCGTTCGCTGAATTGTACCATAAAAAAGTGCAGTTGCAAAGGCTTTATCACTTTGCGATAATCTATTCTCATTTAAGTGTTTATTAAGAGTAATATTCGAATATGCACTATTTTTAAAGACATCAAACAACGCATCATATACGACAAGTCTTGCATTTTTCATAATTAGTAGTGTAAAAGCAAATAAATTTACTTTTTTACCTTTCAAAATTTGTTTAGGATTTATTTAATCTCTGTCTCTAGATAGTAAAATTAATCTTAGTAGGTTAGCAATAGACACTAACAAAGCCCCAACATAAGTTAATGCAGCAGCAGATAAAACTTTTTTTGCTCCTGTTATTTCATCACCGTATAAGAAATTTTCGGTTTCTAAAGTGTTAAGTGCTTTACTACTCGCATTAAATTCTACCGGTAAGGTTACAAGCTGAAATAAAACGACAGCTGCAAACAACCAAATTCCTATAGTTGTAAGTGCCGGGAAACCTAATATTAATCCAAAAATCGCCATTGGCATCGCAATAGATGAGCCTAACTGCGTAATTGGTACAAGTGCATTTCTAATCTTTATCGGCTTATAGCACTGGCTATACTGTATTGCATGTCCAACCTCATGTGCTGCAACACCAATTGCCGCTACAGAAGTTTGGTTGTACACACTTTGTGATAATCCTATAGTGTTATTACGTGGGTCATAATGGTCAGTTAAATTGCCTTGAATTGGAACAATTTTAACCGCTTGCAACCCATTAGCATCCAAAATACTTCTAGCTACAGTTTGAGCATCATAGCCACGAGCATTATTTATTTTACTGAATTTACTATATGTCGATTTAACCTTAAATTGCGCCCAAACAGTTATTAACAAAGTAGGAATAACTAAGAACAAATAATAGTTATCAATGTAAAAAAACGGCATAAAAACACATCCTATCTTCCGCTTAAGGGAAATTTAAATAATTATTTCAAACCACACATCTCATTAATTAATGGTCGTTTACCTCGCAAATAATCTTGTGACGTCATGCGTTTAGACCCTTCAGGCTGGATTAGCGTGAAACGAATAGCTGTATTTTTCCCACAAGCAACGACAAACGTTTTGTTGCAAATTAACATACCGGGTTTTTCATTTGTGGATATATCTACGATTTCACTTTTGTAAATTTTTAAGCGATTACCCATAAATGTTGTTGTAGCACAAGGCCACTCATTTAGACCTCTGATTTTATTATGCAATTCCTGTGCAGTTAAATTGTAATCAAGCTCACATAATTCTTTTGTCAAAATAGGTGCATAAGAGGATTCGCTGTCATTTTGTGCGATGGGTTTTAGTTCTTCTTTTTCAAGACTTTTTATAGTCTTAATAAGTAACTCTGCCCCTAATACCGATAGTCTACTTTGAAGTTCGGACGCTGTTTCATTTTCACCAATTAACGTCTCGGATTGCAATAAAATGTCGCCGGTATCTATTCCTTGTGCCATAAACATTGTTGAAACTCCAGTTTTCTTCTCTCCGTTTAGCACCGACCACTGAATAGGACCTGCACCTCTATATTTTGGAAGTAACGATGCGTGAACATTTATACAACCGAATTTTGGAATTTCAAGGATTGCTTTTGGGAGAATTTTTCCGTATGCTACAACTATTATTATATCAGGATTTATTTCTTTAACTAAATTAATTGAGTCCTCT
>JAVWHI010000110.1:0-4377 GCA_036640155.1 Oscillospiraceae bacterium
TGAATAACTGATTTTGAATGACTAGCTACAGCTGGCTTACTTTTTCTATTTACATCCAAATTATCAATTTTTACTTCGAAATTTTGTTTACTCATTTTATAATTTGTTCCTAACATGCTTTATTTATTTAACGACTGATATTAGTATACTACTATTAGATAAAAAAGTCAACATTAAATACATATTTTACTATTAATAGCATTGCAATTAGAAATCATAAACATCAATGCATTTAAACTTTCCTAATTATACATTTTTTTTAATTAGAAGTCAATAGTATTCTCAAAAATATCACAATGTATTTCTTAATATTTTACATTTTTTTTACGTTATACTGGATATAATCGCAGTAATAATAGCACCTAATAATCCACTCATGGTAAATATGACCATGCTTTTCCATTTTAACTTTTTCTTATTTTTTTGTAATGGTACTTTATAAGAGCCTTTTGAAGATTTAATTATGTCATCCATGTAAGTTGTTGCCTTAGAGACAAGAACAGACTTTTTTTCAGTGCATTTTGTTGGATTAACAAAGAGAATAGCTTTTTGAATATATTCGTCTTGAGGGTAATTAATTTCAATTATTTGCTTATTCACACCTTTAACCATACGCTCACAACCTTTTTATAAACTAATAACTATAAGATTGTTGGCTTTATTACTTCGGAATATACAACCTGTATTTAAATTTGCTGTTAATATACTGTTGAAAACCTTGTTGAGATTGTTGAACAATTGAAATTAAGTGTTGAAAACTCCGTTGAAAGAGTTGAAAACATCTGTATTTACGGTGTTAAATGTTTAACAGCAGTGTTGAAAATGAAAAAATTCGTATCATACTAATAGTTTATACATAAAGTCATGTATAAAATGTTTTTTAAAAAAACAGTTTACAGTGAATTTGCAAGTTCTATCAAGTATTTTTTGAAATCATTTCCAATTTCCTTGTGGGTCAATCCAACTTCTACAGCAGCTTGTAAAATACCGAGTTTATTTCCCATGTCATAGCGTTTACCGATAAAATCGACGCCAATCATGCCTTCTTTTTGAGCTAATATTTTCATGGCGTCTGTTAATTGGTATTCGCCACCGGCACCTTTTGGAATTGTTTTTAGAATATCAAATATTTGTGGTGGCAGGACACATCTACCTAAAATAGAGTATAGTGACATAATTTTATCTGGTGATGGTTTTTCAATCATATCAGTTATTTTATAAAGATTATCAGATAAAGGGTCGACTTTCATGGACGAATATTTAGTAATTGCTTCAGCTGACACCTCTTTTATACCAACACAGCCAAGTCCATATTTATCATATGCGTTCATAAGTTGTCCGCACACTGGATTATCGCCAATAATTACATCGTCTCCGTATAAAACAGCGAACGGCTCATCTCCGACAAAAGGTTTAGCACACATTATAGCGTGACCTAGTCCTTTTGTTTCAATTTGTCTTGTATACACGATATTAGCAAGTTTTGATAGTTCTACGACTTCATCGAGCATTTGTTGTTTGTTTGAACTTAAAAGTCTTTGCTCAAGTTCAGGAGCTCTATCAAAGTGGTCTTCGATGATGCTTTTACCACGACTTGTAATAATTAGTATATCCTCGATTCCACTTTTTACAGCTTCTTCAACAATATATTGAATTGCCGGCTTATCAACAATTGGTAGCATTTCCTTTGGCATAGCTTTCGTTGCAGGAAGTACTCTTGTGCCAAGACCTGCTGCTGGAATAACCGCTTTAGTAATTTTCATATTGACCTCCAATTATATTAATAAATTTAATCATCTGTTGTAAGAAGATTAATTAAACCCGAGTAGATATTTGTGGGGCTATTTAAAAAATTATTTTTTATGCGAGTAGCTTGCATTTCGTCAGGAGCAAAAACAGTTAATTTCATCAAATCAAAATCAGTGTCATGTATTATACATTCGACGTTAAAACCTGTCCCAAAAGGAGTTACGGTAACTTCATTTTCTTTTTCAGTTTTAAGTTTTGCTAAGAGTTTCATACAAGCGGCAATAACATTATCTTTTAAAGAGCGTGGTAACATATGCTTTAGAGTTTGTGAAGTTGTGATTCCAAGCTCATTTAAGTAAAGATACTTTTTGTGATCGCTATGTTCTTTTTCAAAAATATGTTCACTTTTAAACAATTCGCTGATAGCATCACTATATGTGAAATAATTAACTATTTTTTCGTTTTGAAATATAAAATTAAGTTGGTCTTGAGTTATAGGTTTACTGCAATTATTTAAGAGGTAGCATATAAGAATTTTAACCTCATATTTATCATGCATACCGCCAGGACCAATACCTGCAATTAAGTCGAGTTCATCCATAAATAAAAAATATCCTTTCGTTACATTACGATTAATCATCTACGCACATAGCAAACGTTCTACATATTAGATACTTTTTAAGTATAACATACTTTAATGAAAAAATAAATAGTTCTAAAAAAATTCATAAAATAATGTAAAATGTAAATATTTAGCTTGACATAAACACTTATAGAGTATAAAATAATTACATATGATTTTCTGTTTATTTTTTATAAAAATTGTCTATAATATAATAACATCTTTATAAAGCTTTCATATTTACGAAACTATAAGTTTAGGAGCAGATTATTAGATTGAAAAAAAATGATATATCGGTTTTTATAAAATTTACCAGGCATCTATCATTGGCAATATGTGTTATGGTAGGTGTTATGTCTATGTCAGGATGTGCATCTAGCACGGTAATTAGTGATGATTTTTTTGCAATGAATACTGATGTTAGCGTAAAATGTTATGGTAGAAATTCAAAAAAAGCGATTGCACAGCTTAAAGAAGATATAAAAAAAACCGAAACACTAATTTCGCCTTTTCTTGATAACTCTGATATAAAAAACATAAATGATAATGCTGGAATAAAACCGGTACACGTCGATAAAAAGACTTATCAATTAATAAATCAAGCTGTTTTATTATGCGGGCAATCTGATGGTAATTTTGATATTACAGTCGGACCAATTAGTTTTTTATGGAAAGACTTTTTTGAAAGTGGAACTATGCCAAATTCCGAAGAAATAAATACTGGTTTAAAGCTAATTAATTATAATGATATATTACTTAACGAGCAAGAACAGACAGTCTTTTTAACCAAGAATGGAATGAAATTAGACTTAGGTGGAATCGCAAAAGGGTATGTTTGTACGGATTTTGCCGAAATTTTAGATGAAAACAGTATTCTTTCGGCTATGGTTTCAATTGGTGGCAATGTTTATACTTACAAACAAAAGCCTGACGGTTCACGCTATACTTTAGGAATACGTGACCCTAAAAAGACTGCAAATGATTATATGGGCAAGCTTGTAACTACTGATACGGTGGTTGCAACAAGCGGAGCATATGAACGCTATAAAGTAGTGGATGACAAAGTTTATCATCACATAATAGATATTAAAACAGGATATCCTGCAAATAGTGACATTGTAAGCGTAAGTGTTATAGCAAAAGACCCGGGACTTGCAGATTTTTTGTCGACTTCTATTTATTTAGGAGGCACAAATAAAATGAAAGAACATCTAAATCAAGAAAATTACAGCGTTATTATTATTGATAGCAGCAACAATGTGTATATTTCTAACGCACTAAAAGATGATTTTACAATAACTAATAACGAATATAAATTATCAGAATAAAAAGGAAAATTCGATGTAATGACTAACGAACAAGTTTTTTTTAAAAAAAGGGATATTCTAATAATCGCAGTGATTGTCCTTGTGGCAATTGGCAGCATTTTTGCTTATAAAGAGTTTCAAAAAAAAGAAGGATTTTTGACAGCTGTTATAACAGTTGACGGTAAAAAAGTAAAAACATTAAAGCTTAAAGGAGCGCCTGATGCGAAGTTATATCTAGACGAGGGGAATGTGTGGTTTGAGATAAAGGACGAGCAGATTGCTTTTATTGATGTAGACTGCCCGGATAAAATTTGTCAAAACACAGGTTTTTTAAAAAAAGCAGGTGACACAGCTATTTGCATGCCTAAGAAAGTAATATTAAAACTGATAAATAGCAATGAGACGAACTAGAACTATGCCCGAAAAAGGTAGGAAAACAAAAATGATAAAACAAAAGAATGTCACTGTGCTTATAAGAAGTATAGCACAAACAGGATTGATGTTTGCGTTGATGGTTATACTTATGATTATTGAAGGTATTTTCCCACCAATTCCGAGTATGCCACCGGGTGTGAAATTAGGGCTATCAAATGTTGTAATTATGTTTAGTCTTTTGTTTATTGGCATCAAAAGAACAGCTTTATTAGTATTTTTAAAGGTGTCGTTTGTTTTTATAACAAGGGGATCAACACCATTTTT
>JAVWHI010000111.1:0-4359 GCA_036640155.1 Oscillospiraceae bacterium
ATTGAAACAAAACAAAATGAGCTATGCTTAATTACTAGTAGTGAAGACGACAATACACAAAAAGTAAATGAGCTTAATCTAACACTAAATAAAATGGTTTTGCAGCAATCGCAACTAGCTATGAATGTGGCTTCTGCTAAAATGAGCCAGCAGGAAATTTCAGAGGAAATCCAAAAAAATACTGAAGAATTGCAGCAAAAATCTCACGATTTGGAGAGTTATAAACGTGAGTTAGATGATGCTAATGAGTTGTTAAAAATTTCATGCGAAAAAAAGGACGCTTCATATAATTCCTGCAATGGGTATAAGTTAAAACTTGAAAGTAAAAGAAAAACATATGAAGAAAGAAAAGCTCACCTTGACACCTTGACACTCAAAATAAAGGAAAACGAACAAAGTCAAAAGTTTTTACAAAACCTTGAGCAAAATCTTGAGGGTTACGCTTATAGTGTTAAGGAAATAATTAAAAGAGCAAAAAATAAGGTCATAAGCGGAGTTCTTGGAACGGTTTCACAGATAATAAATGTTAGTAATGAGTATTCACTAGCAATTGAAACTGCTTTAGGGGCGGCTATACAAAACATAGTGGTAGAAAACGAAACTACTGCTAAAAATGCAATACGAGTTTTAAAACAGGAAAATCTCGGAAGAGCAACATTTTTACCATTGACGTCTGTAAGTTCATCGCAGCTTAATATTAGCTCCACCGAGCAATATCCGGGCTTTATCGGTGTCGCTTCTTCGCTTGTAAAAGCAGAAGAAAAGTTTAAACCGATTGTGGATTCTTTACTTTGCCGTATAGTTGTTGTCGATGATATTGATACAGCAGTTTTAATTGCACAAAAAAACAGCTACCGCTTTAAAATCGTTACCCTTGATGGACAAGTCGTTAATGCAGGCGGGTCCCTCACTGGAGGCTCAAAAGGTAAGCAACAAGGACTTCTTAGTCGTAAAAACGAAATTGAAGAGTTATTTCGACAGACCCAAAAGATGATTTTGCAAAAAAAAGAAGAAGAAAACACATGCAGTCAACTTTTAGAGGAGTTAAACCTTGTTAATGCTGAATTTGTGGCACTTCAAAGTGAAATGCAAACTTTTTCAGAAGACACAATTCGTTTTGAAGGTGAAAAAAAGCGTTTAGAACAAATTCACTTGCAAACACAGCAACTAGTAAAGTCTATGAATGAGGAACTTTTAAACAAGCAAAACCGTATTACTTTTTTAATAAAACAGCAGGAAGATGCGGCAGCTTTACTTAAACAAAGTGAATCAGAAACTCTTTTAGCAACACAACAACTTGAACTGATTAAAGGCTCACAGCTAGAGTTTAGCACTAAAAGAAACGAATTAGGAGTACTTCTATCAGATAACAAAATAAAGACTATTGAAATTTCTAAAGATATTCAAGGTTTGCAAAATGAAATGCAGGGAATTTTGCAAAGACAAGAGCAAGGAAAAGAAACTTTGCAAAAGCTTGAAAATGAGAAAAACGAGCTTGCCAACGCTAACGACTTAATTATGGAGAAAATAACTAAGTGTCAATTAGATGTGAGCGAAAAGCAAATCTTATCGCAAAATATAACTATAGAAATTGAGAAACTTTACAAAAAACGCAATGAATTAGAAGGCGAGACTACCGCTCTTAGAAAGACTGAAAAAGAATTTTCCGAAGAAAAAGAAAAAATCATATCGCAGTCGGTAAGATATGAGGAACGCAAAAACGCTATTCAAAAAGAATACGATGAAATTATAGGAAAACTCTGGGAGGAATATGAGCTTACACGAAGTGAAGCTGCGGCGTTAGCTGTTGCTCTTGAGGATATTCCAAAATCTACAGCGTCATTAAACAGCGTTAAAACTAAAATAAGAGCTTTAGGCAGCGTAAATGTTGCAGCTATTGAAGAATACAAAGAAGTCTCTTGCAGGTATGAATATCTTTTTGCACAAATAAAGGACATTGAAAGTGCAAAGTTAGAGCTTACAAGACTTATTACTGAGCTTACACAGCAAATGAAAGAACTCTTTTCTGACAGTTTTGCAAAAATAAACGATAATTTTTCAAAAATATTTGTCGATTTATTTGGAGGCGGAAAAGCTCAGTTAAGATTGACAGAGCCTGAAAATGTTCTGGAATCCGGAATAGAAATAATCGTTGAACCTCCGGGAAAAATAATCAAAAATCTTTCAATGCTTAGTGGTGGAGAACAGACATTTATTGCAATCGCTATTTATTTTGCAATTTTAAAGGTGCGTCCTGCACCGTTTTGTATGCTTGATGAAATCGAAGCTGCTCTTGACGATGTTAATGTCGTTAAATACGCTACCTACTTGCGACAACTTACCGATAAAACACAGTTTATCCTAATTACTCACAGGCGTGGTACAATGGAAGAAGCTGATATTTTATATGGTGTTACCATGCAAGAGGAAGGTGTCTCTAAGCTTTTAACACTTAAAGTGACAGAAATTGAACAAAGACTAGGAATGAAAGAAAAAGATTCGTAAAAACACATACGATGTGCTTTTTATCTTAGAATGCCGAACGTAAGCGATGGAGGATATATGGGAATATTTGAAAAAATTAAAAACGGACTGAAAAAGACGAAGGATTCTATGATAAATCAGGTTGATATGGTTATTAAATCATTCACAAAAATAGATGAGGACTTTTTCGAACAACTTGAAGAAACCTTGATTTTATCTGATGTTGGTGTGCATACAGCAGTAAAAATATGCGATAAGTTGCGTGTTAAAATAAAACAAACAGGCGAAACTGATACTAATAACATTAAAGCTATGCTAAAAGATATTATTGAAGAGATGTTAAGCGGAAATGAAAAACTTAATATAGCTACAAAACCGTCAGTTATTTTAGTTATAGGAGTTAACGGTGTCGGCAAAACAACGACAATAGGTAAACTCGCTGCAAACCTTTCTTCACAAGGTAAAAAAGTTATTTTGGGAGCTGCCGATACGTTTCGTGCTGCGGCTATTGACCAGCTTGAAATCTGGGCTCAAAGAGCGAATGTACCTATAATTAAGCATAGTGAGGGAGCCGACCCTGCTGCTGTTATCTTTGATACAATAGCCGCAGGAAAGGCACGTAATTGCGATGTTATAATTTGTGATACAGCAGGAAGACTACACAATAAAAAAAATCTTATGGACGAGCTTGCAAAAATCACTCGAGTTATTAGAAGAGAAGCACAAGATTGTGATACGGAAATTCTTTTAGTAATAGATGCCGGAACAGGACAAAATGGAGTTAATCAAGCAAAAGAGTTTAAGCAAGCGGCAGGTATAACGGGAATTATACTTACAAAGCTTGATGGTACAGCAAAAGGCGGAATAGTAATTGCTATTAAAGATGAACTTGATTTGCCAATTAAATATATAGGCGTTGGTGAACAACTGGACGATTTGCAACCTTTTGTTGCAAAAGACTTTGTTGATGCTTTATTTGATTAGGGTGGTGTAGATGATATGAAATTTGTTATTGCAACTAAAAATGAACATAAACTTGTCGAATTTAAAAGAATATTAAACCCACTAGGTATCGAAGTGCTTTCACAAAGCGATGTCAATGTCGATATTGAAGTTGAAGAAACAGGAACAACTTTCGAGCAAAATGCACGTCTTAAAGCGATGGCGATTTTTAAAGCAACCTCGCTTGCGACTATTGCTGACGATTCAGGACTTGAAGTTGATGCACTAGATGGACAGCCCGGAGTTTATTCTGCAAGGTATGGTGGCAGTGGACTTGATGACACAAAACGGTGCGATTTGGTTTTGCAAAAACTTTTAGGAGTAGAAAACGAAAAACGAACAGCACGATTTGTTTCATGTATATATTTAGTGTGTGAAAATGGTGAGGAACATAGTTTTTTCGGTAAATGCGAAGGACGTATAGCACATTCTTTACACGGTGATAATGGTTTTGGATATGACCCCATTTTCATGGTGGGAGATAAAAGTTTTGCCCAACTTGACGAAATAGGGAAAGATAAAATTAGCCACAGAGGTAACGCTCTAAAAATGTTAGAAGCATTTTTAAACGAAAAATAAATCCGGACTAAATCCGGTTAACGGGAAGGAACCTATTATGATTACAAGCAAAAGAAGAGCGCAACTTAGAGGATATGCAAACACACTAGAGGTAATATTGCAAATTGGTAAAGGTGGAGTTACACAGACTGTTTTAAAGCAGGCAGAAGATGCACTAAAAGCTCGTGAACTCATAAAATGCAAGCTTTTAGATAACTCACTTTTAGATATTAAAAGTGTCGCTACAGAGATTGCAACTAACCTAAACGCAGAAGTAATTCAAGTTATTGGAACAAAATTTGTTTTATATAAAAG
>JAVWHI010000112.1:0-4344 GCA_036640155.1 Oscillospiraceae bacterium
TCAAAGAGTTGAAAAAATTGCAGAAATTTTATCTATAGGCGATATCATAAAAGCAAAAATCATTGATATTGATGTTGATAAAAAACGTGTAAGTCTTTCAATGCGCGCTCTTCTAGCTGAAGACGAGCAAAAAAGAGATAGAGAAATTATAGATCAAGCAGTAGCTGATGGGCTTGTTGAAGTAAGCACTGAGGAAGTACTGACTGAATCTACTAAAGAACAACCAGCAGAATAATATGTTTTTTCTTAAAACCTCCCCAAAACTTGGGGAGGTTTTAATTGTTTATTGACATTTCTAGATTAAATTTAGTCAATCGCTTAATTTACTATTGATTATATTATCGAAAAATGGTAAAATACTAATAGATATGTCATGTATAATCACTTTTCATATTTCACTTTTAAATATCACTTTTGTGATTATTTTATATTTTACCGACTGTGTGCAGTAGTATGGAGCATAAGATGAAGAAAGTATTGTTAACAATTTTATTAGCAATTGTGTTATTAACGCAAGTTGGGTGTCAAAAGAAAAAGCTAGTTGCAAACTATGATTTAGGCGGTGAGCCACGCAATCTTGACCCGCAAACTGCTAAGGATATCGAATCGATAACTGTAATTCAAAATATTTTTGAGGGACTTGTCAAACTTGATGAAAATGGTGAAATTAAACCTGCTTGTGCAAAGAGTTTTAAAGTTTCTGATGATGGACTTGTTTATAGTTTCCAGCTCGATGAAGATGCAGTTTGGCAAAATGGGACTCATGTAATTGCAGCGGATTTTGCGTTTGCAATAAATCGAATATTGGATAAAACAACAAATTCGCCATTCTACGAAAAATACTTTATAATAAAAAATGCAAAAAGTGTTTATGAAAACTCTGTTGCTCGTGAAAATTTGGGAGTTAAAGTTTTAAGCGACTATTCATTGCAAATTGAGCTTGAATATCCTTCAATTTCTTTTTTAACATTGTTGTCGGATAGCTCTTCAATGCCATGTCAAGAAGAATTTTTCTATCAAACAAAAGGAGAGTATGGTTTAGAAAAAAACACAATTTTATCTAATTCAAGATATAGTTTGTTTTCATGGAAGCATATGAAGCTTTTAAAACTTGCAAAAAACGACAAGTATCATGCGTTAAATCCTAAGGGAATAGACGTTGTAAACTTGTATTTAGATAAAGATGCCGACAAAACCTCACGTTTTATTGACAAAAAAACTGATGCTACTTTTGCATTACCAAGTGAAATCGAAAAAGTTCAAAAAAAAGGTAACAATGTTCGTCAAATTCAAAATTCAACTTGGGGGATAAGTTTTAACAATAAAAACAAACAGTTAGCAAATGTAAATATAAGAAAAGGAATAGCTAAGGCTGTTGATAAAACTTCATATGATAAAAGACTTCCAGAGTTTATGACAGTTGCAAATTCTGTTATTTCACCGGGAGCAATGATAGGAAAAAAACATTACCTAGAATTAGCACAACCTGACCCTGCATACGCATATGATCCTAAAGCTGCTAAAGATTATTTTGATTTGGGATTATCTCAACTAGATGGTAAACCACTTGACAATGTATCCATAATGATTGTGGAGTTTGATTATATAGACCACAATGACTTATTCACATATATTTCGCAAATTTTACAGCGTGACTTAAACTTATACATTAAAGTTGATAAGGTAACGCCGGCCCAGTACGAAAAACGACTTAAAACCGGTGATTTTGATTGCGTAATCAATAAATTATCAATGAAGAACAATAATCCTGTAACTTTGTTTGATGAATTTAAAACTGAAAGTTTATACAATGTTTTTGGGTATTCAAGCAGTGTCTTAGACATGAGTTTAACTGCTTTTGACAAATCGAGTTCCGAAGAGGAAATGTTTCAAGCAATTACTACTGCAAATAATGATATTTTAAGTAATGCACAGTTTGTGCCATTATATTATGATTCAGATTATTTTGTTATTTCTTCTGATTTTGTAAGTAACATAAGTTATAACAGTTTAAATGGAATTGTCAGCTTTAACTAAATTAAAAAGCAGGCATACTTTCAAGAAAAAAAGCTAATTAAGAAGACACTAAAAATTCCAAAGACAACGCATTTTGTAGTTAATGTTTTTGATAACGTTATAAACTTTTTCAAGTGAGACTATAAAGAGAAATCTTATAAAATGTACAGGGAATGAGATATAAGCACAAATAAAAAGATGGAGGTTTTGGTTATGGATGAAAATATAAAGTTTTCTAAGGTGGCTTTTGGAGGTTTTAATAAATCTCAAGTGCTAGAATATATTGATGAAGTTGTAAGCAATCTACAAGAAACAATTACACTTTGCGAAACTGATAAAGAAAAATTAGAATTGCAAATTGAGGAAAATCAAAAGCAAATAAATGAGCTAAAGGAAGTTATAGAAGCACAATATAGTGAACTTACGCAGCTTAAAGAGGAATCAACAACGCTAAAACAAGAAAACGTTAGGCTTTCAATTTCTGAAAAAAATACACGAACAAAACTTGATATGTTTGAAAAAGCGGCCTCTACTGCAAAAGACATTTTAACTAGAGCTAACGAACAAGCGGGGTTTATTACACAAAAAGCTAATGATGATTCGCAAGCAACTTTAGTACTTGCTAAAAAAGAAGCGACACGCATTATAGAACAAGCACAACAAGCGGCGAATGAAATAAAGCAGTCAGCAAAAAAGCAGGCAAATGAAGTGCTATCACAGTTTGATGAAATTGAAAAAAAGGCACAGCGACTTATAGAAGATGCACAAAGAGAAGCTCAACAAATTTTGCTAGATGCACATCAAAAGATACAGGAAGAAAAGCAAAAATACAATGCTATTTTGAAAGATAAACAACTTCTTGAAACGAATATTATTAACACTATAGATGAAATACGTATGCGAGTTACTTCTAAAAAAAGTAACCCAAAATATTAACAGGAGAGTTATATGGCAACGATAAAAATCAACTCGGAAACTTTAAAAGAAAATGTGTTAAGACTTATTGCATATGATAAGGTGCTGTTGACAGGTTTTATTTACACTGCACGTGATGCTGCACATAAAAGGATAATAAATGTACTAGATGAAGGTGGAATATTGCCATTTGAACTTTATGGAGCGACTATTTACTATGCAGGACCTACTCAAGCACCAAAAGGATTACCAATAGGGTCTTGTGGACCCACAACATCATCAAGAATGGATATTTTTACTCCTAAGCTTTTGGATAATGGACTTTGCTGTATGATTGGCAAAGGTGAACGAAGTGACGAGGTAGTAAAATCAATTGTAAAAAACAAAGCAGTATATCTTTGTGCAATTGGTGGAGCAGGAGCATTAGCGTGCAAATGTATAAAATCATGTGAAGTTCTGGCTTATGAGGACTTAGGGTGTGAGTCTATAAAACGGCTATATGTGGAAGACTTTCCACTTATTGTGGCAATTGATAGCCATGGAAATAACATTTTTGATAAGCAAGATTAAAAGCAAAAGATTTAATCCCCCAAATCATAAAGATTTGGGAGATTTTTAATACTGGAGGATTTTTATGTCAAAGGCGAAACTGGTACGGGATAAGGAATTTTACAAATTACTATTTATGATAGCAATTCCGATTGCAATGCAAAACTTTATATCATTTTTGATTCAGATGCTTGATACAATAATGCTAGGACAACTAGGTGACGTTGCCATTTCGGCATCATCACTTGCTAACCAGCCGTTTTTTATTTTCACAATGGTAACATTCGGAATAGGGGGGGGAGCATCTGTTTTAACTGCACAATATTGGGGTAAAGGCGAAATTCAGCCGATAAGGACAATTATTACGATTGTTTTGAGAATTTCAATGTTGATTGGCGTTTTATTCGCTATTACTATAATTGCATTTCCGGAAACAATAATGAAAATTTACACTACCGATGTAGATGTTATAAAAAACGGAGTGGATTATCTTAGAATTATCGGATATTCTTATTTTTTCTATGCTATAAGCAACACATTTTATACAGTAATGCGAAGTGTTGAATGTGTTAAAATAGCTGTTATTTCCAATATTTTTTCACTCTGTTGTAACGCAACGCTAAACTACATTTTCATATTTGGGAAATTAGGGTTTGAAGCTATGGGCGTAAAAGGTGCCGCATTAGCGACGTTAATAACAAGAATACTTGAGTGTGGTATTGCTGTTATTTATGCGCTAGCGTTTGATAAAAAAGTAAAATTACGTATAAGGCATTTTTTCAAATTCGACAAATTATTATTTTCTGATGTGCTTAAATATAGCACACCGGTTGTTGCAAATGAGGTTATGTGGTCACTTGGAAT
>JAVWHI010000113.1:0-4323 GCA_036640155.1 Oscillospiraceae bacterium
CAACGTGAAGTTATAAATGAATCTTTTTTAACTCTAGCTATGGGTGCAGGGCTTGACTTACCGATTGTAAACCCCAATGTTAAATCTATTACTGACGCTGTTTTTTGCTTTAATGTTTTGACTAATAGAGATAAAAACTGTATAGAATTTATTAATTACAGCAATAAATTTGTAGCAGCAGAATCTACTGTTAAGGAGGATAAATCGGTACCCCTTTCTAATCAAAATGATAAAAATAAGCAGCTATCAACTGAAGAGCTTTTATTTAACGCTGTTAAATCAGGACTTCGTGATGAGGCTAAAACGCATTGTAAAACATTAATAGAAAAAACCGACTCAATGAAAATTGTAGATGAAATTTTAATTCCTGCTCTTGATGTAATGGGGGAGGGGTTTGGAAATGGTACGCTATTTTTGCCACAACTTATTTTATCAGCTCAAGCAGTAGAAGGAGCTTTTGAAGTTATTAAGAGTAATTCGAGTTCATCTTTAGAAAAAAAAGGCAACATAGTTTTAGCAACGGTAAAAGGTGATATACACGACATTGGAAAAAATATCGTGAAAATTCTGCTAGAAAATTACGGTTTTGCAGTTATAGATTTAGGTAAAGATGTTGATTTTGAAGTTATTATTGACGCTGTAGAAAAAAATAAACCCTTTCTTATTGGACTTAGTGCATTAATGACTACAACTGTAAAAAACATGGAAATAACAATAAAAATGCTTAAAGAACATTTTCCAGATTGCAAGATTGTGGTTGGCGGTGCAGTTTTAACTGCTGACTATGCTAAAAAAATAAATGCTGATTTTTATGCTAGTAATGCAAAAGAATCAGTTGATATAGCAAACAAATTATATGATTTGTTAATTATAGACTAACTTTGTAGTTGCTTTTAAATTCCCTACAAAATAAAGTTTACCAGGCACAAATTTTTTATTGTGACTGGTAAACTTTTTTTATTCTATATCTAATTTTGGTGGCTGATCCGGGTTATCCGGAACATATTTTCCGCTTTTTTTGCGTTGCCGCACACATTCGCTAAGTAAGTATTCTATTTGTCCATTTACCGAACGAAAATCGTCTTCCGACCACGCAGCGACTGCATTGTAAAGTGATTGTGACAGTCGCAGTGGTATTTGTTTTTTTTCTTTATCAGCCATATTTAGTATAAGCTTCCTGAATTAACGATCGGCTGTACGTCGTGATTACCACAAAGAACTACCAAGAGATTCGAGACCATTGCTGCTTTTCGTTCTTCATCTAAAACGACGATTTCGTTTTTACTTAGCTGATCTAATGCCATCTCTACCATGCCTACTGCACCGTCCACAATCATTTTACGGGCATCAATAATGGCAGATGCTTGCTGACGTTGTAACATAACTGCTGCTATTTCAGGTGCGTATGCTAAATAGGTGATACGTGCTTCTATTATTTCAAGTCCTGCTTGTGCGACTTTACCTTGAATTTCATTTTTAATACGAGCAGCAACAATTTCGCTAGAGCCACGTAAACTACCCTCATCTGCAACACCGTCACCGGTTGTATCAACGTTTGGAGCAACGTCATAAGGATAAAGCCTTACAATATTTCTTAGTGCGCTATCACATTGCAAAGATAAGTATTCTTTGTAATTGTCAACCGTAAAGACCGCTTTAGCAGTATCTGTCACACGCCACATTACAGCAATACCAATTTCAATTGGATTTCCTAAGCAGTCGTTGATTTTTTGGCGATTGTTGTTAAGTGTCATGATTTTTAGTGAAACCTTTTTGTTTGCCATCTCAATTGACGTGTTTGCATTGGATTCGCTCATTGGTTTTAATGTGCTGCGAACATCGCCACTTTGTTTTGTGCTAGCAGCCGGGTTTACAGCTGTGCAAAATGGATTTACATAGTAAAATCCTTCTGTTTTTAGCGTGCCAACATAATTACCAAATAAAGTCAATACAAGCGCTTCTTGTGGTTTTATGATTTTGAGTCCAATAAATGGAATCCAACCAATGCTCACTAATATGATACCTACCACTAAAAGCGGTGTGATATCTAGCACCCCACCGGCAATAACTAAACCGATTGATGCAACATATGCTAGCGTAAGTAAAAATAAAACTGCAAAGCCATTTTTCTTGTTCTTAAGTACTTTTTCTTCCATGATTAATTCCCCTCATTCTTTCTATATGATATCATTATAATATCATATAGAATCATAAAAGTCAAACGTTTTATATCTTTTTTTCAAATCTTTTTTTCATGACCTCATAATGATTGCGATTACTTTTATCACCATTATTATCAGGGAATAAACAATAGGGTAGGCTATCAGTAGTACGGTGCTTGATTACACAATCGCAGCACTTTTGGTGATTAGGGCAAGTTATTTTCGGGCAAGGACAGTCTTTTACATTTAAACAGGACATCATTGCACCTCTTTTTTTATAAGTGTAGCGATTTCTGATGGTTTAAGTACTCTGCCAAATGATAAAACTTTTTCGTTATAAACAAGCGCAGGAGTTGACATAACACCGCAAGCGGCAATCTTTGTAAAATCAGTGATATGTTCAATGACTGGATTAATTCCAAGTAGTTTTAAAGCTTCTATTGTGTTTTGTTCAAGTTGATTGCATTTTAAGCAACCGCTTCCGAGAATTTTAACTACAGCACCGTTTGTAATATTTTGTGTTGTGGCGTTGCTGTTTTCGGGTTTTTTAGCAAATAAATTCATCTTAAATTCCTCCTATATAAATAAAAATTGAAAAGCGTTAAATAGATATCCGATAATAATAATTCCGATTGAAACAATTCCAACAAATAAAGCAAGAAGTTTTGGCTTTATTACTTTTTTTATCATAATCATTGACGGTAAAGATAACGCTGTAACACCCATCATAAATGAAAGTACAGTGCCAATGCCGACGCCTTTTGCAAAAAGTGCTTCCGCAATAGGGATTGTGCCAAAAATATCAGCGTACATTGGAATGCCAACAACAGTAGCAATTAAAACAGAAAATGGGTTATTTTCGCCAAGAACTGCTTGTATCCACTGTGTAGGAATCCAGTTATGAATCAAAGCGCCAATACCGACACCCACGAAGATATACCAAAAGACTTTTTTTATTGTTGCAAAAACTTGATCTTTTGCGTATCTTAAGCGGTCTTTTTTTAAAAGATTAGGAGCTTCGATGTCGATATTTGATGCGTTTTTAATAAAACTTTCAACATACTTTTCCATATGAAGTATTTCACTTATTGTGCCACCAACAACAGCAAGAAGTAAGACGACCATCACATAAGCTACTGCAATTTTCCATCCAAACACGCTCATCAATAATAAAAGTGAGCCTAAATCGACAAGCGGTGACGAAATTAAAAAGCTAAAAGTCACTCCAATTGGAAGTCCTGCACTTGTAAAACCAATAAATAATGGGATTGACGAACAAGAGCAAAACGGTGTGACAGTTCCTAAAAGTGCCGCAAGGCAGTTTGCCCATATTCCATGAAAGCGACCGAGAATTTTCTTCGTTCTTTCAGGCGGAAAATAACTTTGAATATAGCTGATTATGAAAATCAGCACCGACAATAAAATCAGAATTTTAATAGTGTCATATAAGAAAAACTGCACACTGCTCCCGACACGACTTCCTATATCAAGACCGCACGCTAAAAGCAAATTGCCAATAATTTCATTTAGCCACTTCATTCCTAAAATTTGATTTTGGAAAAAGTCCCACACTACTTGCACTTGTACTCACCACCATTGCAACATTCTAAAGAAGAAACAAAGTCTTTAAACATAACTAGCGTTTCACAAATAAGCGAATAATGTGACCATTTACCGTCTTTGCGAGTTTTTATTAGGTGGCATTCACTTAAAATTTTCATATGATGGGAAAGCGTAGGTTGTGTTATTTTTAAGGCTTCAAGAAGCTTACAACCGCATTTTTCACCGTCAGATAACATCTTTACAATTTTTAATCTATTGCTGTCTCCAAGAGCCTTACAAATAAGAGCTATATCGGTTTCATTCATTAAAAGCACCTCACAAAAATATTTTATACGCCAGTATAATATCTTAATTTTATTTATCACATCACAGGCACAGCCTGATTTTCACGCCATTACTACCTAAAAAAGCAAAACTAAGTCGCGCTGAAATAATCTGCGTTTTATTTATCACATCACAGGCACAGCCTGATTTTCACGCCATTACTACCTAAAAAAGCAAAACTAAGTCGCGCTGAAATAATCTGCGTTTTATTTATCATACCACAGGCACAGCCTGATTTTCACGCCATTACTACCTAAAAAAGCAAAACTAAGTC
>JAVWHI010000114.1:0-2521 GCA_036640155.1 Oscillospiraceae bacterium
TGACTTTAGAGCAGTAATTGGTCAAACACACACTAACATTTTGTTTGATGTGTGCATACCGGTAAAATTCTCGCTTTCTGATTTTGAACTATGTGAAAAGATAGCACATGGGATTCGTGCAAAAGACGAAACATGCAACACGATAATAACAGTTGACCGCAGTTATATTTCAAACACAATTGATTCAGGCGAGCAAAACGATAGTACCACTTAAAGCTATTACAACCACAATTACTAAGAAAAAAATGTGAAATAGTCATTTAAAGGCGTTCGATTTTTAAGCATATTGCATTAAAATATGGGGAAAATAATATTTTAATTTTAATTGTTAATAAGTTTATCTAATTTTTTTTATTATTAAATGCTTTAAGTCTTTAATCTTATATGTTAAAATAAACAGGTATTATTTAAAATTAAGAACGATTGGAGAGTAAATATGAAGAATATATTTAAATACTATAAGCCGTATATTGGGCTTATATTGCTCACCATAACATGCATATTCATGCAAAGTCTTGCAGACCTTACGTTGCCTGCAACTGTTGCAAGAATTATTGACGTTGGTGTTGCAAACAAGGACGTGCCTTACATTGTGAAGTTGGGTGGGCTTATGCTAATAGCTGTGCTAGCGATTGCTGTATTTGCAATTATTGTAGGCTATTTATCATCTAAAATCGCCGGAAAAGTCGCACATAGTTTGCGAAAAAAACTTTTTGCTAAGGTAACGGATTTTTCTTCAGCGGAGATTGACAAATTCACAACATCCTCACTTATCACAAGGACTACTAACGATATTACACAGATTCAGAATTTTACTGTGATGTTTTTACGAGTAGTAGTAATGGCACCGTGTATGTGCATTGGCGGAATTATTATGGCATATGCAACAAATGCAAAATTAACGTTATATGTTTTACTAGCAATGCCATTAGTAGTAGTCGGCATTTTTTTAATTTCGAGTAAAGCAATACCGTTGTTTGAAAAAATGCAGGAAAAACTCGATCGCATAAATACTGTAACACGTGAAAACCTCACTGGTATGCGTGTTGTAAAAGCGTTTATAAGAACTGATTATGAAATAGATCGGTTTAAAAAGGCAAATACAGATTTAACAAATACATCAATTAAAGTTCAGCGCATCATGGGAACGATGATGCCACTACTAATGCTTATTATGAACATCACTGCTGTATTTATCATGTGGACAGGTGGAACATCTGTTTCTCAGGGTAATATTGAAGTTGGTGCGCTTGTGTCATTTGTACAATATGTAATGCAAATTATGATGTCACTTGCAATGCTATCCATGATATTTGTAATGTTACCTCGTGCAATTGTTTCTGCTAATCGTATAAACGATGTTTTGGTTACGGTTTCATCAATTGCAAACGGTACAAAAACAGTTACAGATACTAAACCAGAGGTTGAATTTAAAAATGTTACTTTTGCATATCCAGGTGCAGAAGAGCCTGTATTAAAAAACATCACTTTTACTGCAAAAAGTGGTCAAACTACAGCGTTTATAGGAAGTACTGGAAGTGGAAAATCAACCATCATAAATCTAATTCCACGCTTTTATGATGTTACAGGCGGAGAAATTTTGCTAGGTGGCATAAACATTAAAGACTTAGAGTTGAAAAATTTACGTGATAATGTTGGACTTGTGTCACAAACAGGAATTTTGTTTAGTGGAACAATTGCACAAAATCTTCAGTTTGGTAAAGCAGATGCAACGCCGGAAGAAATGACAACAGCTGTAAAAACAGCACAAGCGTATGACTTTATTATGGAAAAGGAAAAAGGATTTGATGAGCATATTGCGCAGGGAGGAACGAACGTTTCTGGCGGTCAAAAGCAACGTTTATCTATTGCAAGAACGCTTATTAAAAACGCTAAGGTGTTAATATTTGATGATAGTTTCTCTGCACTTGACTTTAAGACGGATAGTATGCTTAGAAATGCGTTAAAAGATACAACAAAAGATGTAGCTGTTTTAATAGTAGCTCAAAGAGTTAGTACAATCATGCAGGCTGACTGTATCGTTTGCTTAGCAGACGGTGAAGTTTGCGGAGTGGGAACGCATAAAGAGCTACTAAAATCATGCGAAACTTACCGTGAAATAGCACAATCCCAACTAAGTAAGGAGGAATTGGAACAATGAAACCTATGCAACACGCACACTCTTTACAAAAACCTAAAGACTTTAAACGCACAGGAAAACGTCTTTTTTCATATTTAAAGCCACACAGAAAAATGCTCATTTTTGTTGTTCTGCTAGCTATTTTCAGCACTATTTTTACAGTAATAGCTCCTTTTATTTTGGGTACAGTCACAACTGAACTTTTTGAAGGCGCTCAGCGAATGATACATGGTACAGGAACAATTAATTTGACGCTTGTTAGAAACACTCTATCAGCACTTTTAGCGATATATGTTGCTGCTCAGGGATTTACGTTTTTACACAACTTTTTCATGTCAAAGTTATCACAAAACACTATGAAAAAGCTTAGAAACGATGTAG
>JAVWHI010000114.1:2531-4308 GCA_036640155.1 Oscillospiraceae bacterium
CACTAAATTATTTTGATACAAATACGCACGGTGAAATTCTAAGTAAAATCACCAACGATGTTGATACAATTGGTGGCTCACTACAGCAGATAATAACGCAGATTGTCGTTAGTGCTTGTACTATTATCGGAATTTTAATAATGATGTTTTCTATAAATGTTTTTTTAACTTTGATAACACTAATTATTCTTCCATTAAGTGCAATTGTTTCTAAAGTTATTGTTAAACATTCGCAAAAGTACTTTGTTGGAAATCAAGTTACTTTGGGAAAAATGAATGGTTATGTTGAGGAAAATTATGCAGGTCATACTGTCATATCTTCATATAATAGGGAGGAAATTTCAAAGGAAACTTTTGCAAAAATCAATGATGAACTTCTTCACTATAATGTTAAATCGCAGTTTTATTCTAGCGTAATGATGCCACTAGTCAATGCAATTGGTAACATTAGCTATTGTATCACAGTTGCGTTAAGCGCAATTATGGCACTTAAAGGAATTATAACAGTTGGTAGCATTCAGTCATTTATTCAGTATACACGTCAGTTTATGCAACCAATTGGACAAGTAGCGCAAATAAGTAATGTACTGCAAGCAACTTTTGCCGCTGCTGAACGTGTATTTTCAGTTTTAGATGAAAAAGAGCAAATAAAAGAAGTTGACACACCAAAAGTCATTGAAAATCACAAAGGAAATGTCTCATTCAAGCACGTTCGTTTTGGATATTCACCAGATAAAATTCTAATTAAGGATTTTAACTTGGAAGTAAAAGCAGGACAAAAAATTGCAATTGTAGGGCCTACTGGTGCCGGTAAATCGACACTTATCAATTTGCTTTTGCGTTTTTATGACCCAATAAGTGGTGATATTACGATAGATGGCGTTAATATTCTTGATATGTCTCGTGATTACTTGCGTGATATTTTTGGTATGGTACTACAAGACACATGGTTGTTTGGCGGTACAATCGAACAAAATATTGCATATGGTAATCAAAATGCAACTTTAGAAGAAGTCAGAGCCGCTGCAAAACTTGCTCACGCTGAACACTTTATTAAAACGCTCCCTGATAGTTATAATATGGAATTATCCGAGGATGCAAGCAACATATCTGGAGGCCAGAAACAGCTTTTAACTATTGCTCGTGCAATAATATCTAATCCTCAAATATTAATTCTTGATGAGGCAACAAGTGCTGTAGACACAAGGACTGAGCAGCGAATACAAAGAGCTATGGTAAACCTCATGAAAGACAAAACAAGTTTTGTAATAGCACATAGACTATCTACTATAAAAGATTCAGATTTAATTTTAGTTTTGCGTGACGGAGATGTCGTTGAACAGGGAACACACGACGAGCTTATGCAAAAGCATGGATTTTATGAAGCTTTATATAATAGCCAATTTGCAATTAACAACGCCTAATATTCACACTGATTCTGTGTACAAAAAGCATTGTTTTGTTAGCTTTTTATATGCAGAATCGTGTTATATTTGATTTTTAAAAATAAAACGATGTTTTAGCTAATTTTTTTGCAGTTATGAAAAGTGGGGTACAATTTATTTTGGCGAAAAAACTTAACTTTATGTTTTTTTGTAGCGAAGATTTTGGATATTACTAAAATTTGTGCAACAAATTTAGCTTTTTTTAAAATATGTCTTGACAAACGTGTAATATTATTATATAATAATTAAGTTATCTGTTATAGGTGGATAACTTAATTACGAGGCGTAGCTCAGTTTGGTAGAGTGCTTGGTTTGGGACCAAGATGCCGCAG
>JAVWHI010000115.1:0-4295 GCA_036640155.1 Oscillospiraceae bacterium
AGGACGAATGCCATCCGCTGTTGGTTATCAACCAACACTTGCTACTGAAATGGGTCAACTGCAAGAGCGTATAACTTCAACAAAAAAAGGCTCAATAACGTCAGTACAAGCGGTATATGTTCCGGCGGACGATTTAACCGACCCGGCACCAGCTACAACCTTTGCTCATCTTGATGCAACCACTGTTCTTTCCCGGGCAATTTCTTCTTTAGGAATTTACCCGGCAGTTGACCCACTTGAGTCTTCGTCGAGAATTTTATCTCCTGAAATTGTTGGTAAAGAGCATTATGATGTAGCAAGAGAAGTACAAGCGGTTTTACAGCGGTACAGAGAACTTCAAGATATTATAGCGATATTAGGTATGGACGAACTTTCTGATGAAGATAAGCACGTTGTTACAAGAGCAAGAAGAATACAAAACTTTTTATCGCAACCTTTCACCGTCGCTCAACAGTTTACCGGCATGGAAGGAAAATATGTTCCTATTGAAGAAACAATCAGAGGCTTTAAAGAAATACTTGACGGCTTACATGACGACATTCCAGAATCGGCATTTTTATTTGCCGGCGGAATTGATGACGTTATAAAAAAGGCAAAAGACATGCAAACAGCTTAATACATTCTAAGTGAAAGGTGAGTGAACGCTATATCAAAATTTAACCTTAAAGTAGTAACCGGGCAACGAGAAGTGTTTAACGGTGAAGTTAATCGTGTAATAGTGCGTACCACCCAGGGCGATATCGGCATACTCAAAGGTCATGCAAACTATGTAGCGGCACTTGGTATTGGGCAGATGAAGATAACTATCGATGGGGTGGATAAACTTGCCGCTATCGCATCGGGTATGATAAAAGTAGACAAAACCGGGTGCATAATATTAGCAGGCACCTGCGAGTGGGCAGATGAAATTGATGTAGAGCGTGCAAAGTTAGCACGTGACCGTTCTATGAAATACATTGACGCTCCTACTCAAAGGCATTCTATTGATATTGCAACATTAAAGTTACATCGTGCATTAAATCGTATTAAAATAGGCGACATTAAGTAAATTATATCCCCTATTATAAAAACTGTGAATAACGATAAAGTAAACTCATTAGTAAAATAAGAGTTTTCATTTATTGCTATCCACAGTTTTTTTATATTGGCATTTCTATTATATTTTTCATGAGTTGTTTTGCCGCTTCGTATCTTTTTACATGTGCTTTTTTCGTCTTTGGAGCTGCTGCACTCTGCTCAAAGTCCATCACACATATAAATGAATCTTCTAATATTTCTTCTCCGTCAAGTTCTTTTGCTAAGGCACTTCCTTTTAACATATACTTGTTACCGTCTATATTTTCACTTTGTGCAATCGTTTCTAAATCTAGCCATTTTATTCCTGTTGCACAAATAAAGTCATACCCTTGCTCATCTAATAAAAAGATAAACGCTTCCTTATCACTAAGCATTGCCGCTAGTTTTGTTTTTGCACTAAGCAGTGCGTTTGGATCCTGGAATTGCTGCTCTTTAGTATTTTCTAATGGAACATCAACAAAACACGCCATTTGTTTTTTGTCGCCATTAGCATCAACTGTTAAAGGAGAAAGCACCCGCTCAAATGTGCTTTGTGCCATAGATAGCGGTAGCACTGATATTGCTGTAAATGTGGTATCGTATTCTACTTTATTGACCATGGAAACGATAAAAACTATTATAAGTGCTACAGCTAAAACTAGTGCCAGTGTAGCCCATTTATAATGATACCAAAAATTAAGTCTTTTTTCTTTAAATGTTTCCGGCGTTAAAGAAACTTCAGGCTTTATAACATCTTCGGGTTTGATGTCACCATGTTTTAACATACGCATTTGAATTAAAAGTCTTTTTGCTTCTAAATCTTTTTGCATTTCCGCACGCATTTGTTGTTGTTGTTTTAATAGTTGTTCTTCTTTTGTTTCTCGGTGTAAATCGTCTTGAT
Organism: Oscillospiraceae bacterium; assembly: GCA_036640155.1. GTDB lineage: Bacteria > Bacillota > Clostridia > Oscillospirales > Ruminococcaceae > JAVWHI01. The sequence continues at coordinate 1,958 of JAVWHI010000115.1, forward strand.
TATCTTTTAAATCAGCCATTTTAGGGGCATATTTCTATGTCCGCTTCACCACCTTTAAAAAGTTTTCTTTTTTTAAGTTATCTTTAAATACTTATGTGAAAAAAATATCTACTAGAATGGTACTTTTAAAAGCATTTAAAAATAAGCACTTACTTGTGGTTTAAATTATATCACACTCTTTATTAATATTCAAGTAAACAAACTTGTGCCTTTTTGTAAACATAAGTGCTTTTTTCTAAGAATAGTTTTAGCATAAGTGCAATTTAAACTTGCACTGTAAAAAAGAAAAACGCATATAATGAAATGGGTCTATAGCTTTATTTATAGACTGTTACAAATAAAAACTTGGGAGGCTATTTTATGGGAATGCCTGTTATAAAACCCGGCACTATCACAAGAGGAGATGCCGTTGGTAATATTATAGAATCAGTAGCTATGGAAGAGGCGGCTTTTGCACACATTCTAAACGCTGAAAGTGAAAAAATAATGGCTGTAGTTAATAACGGTGACGCCACTCCAGAAGACTTACTAGCAGTAAACGAGTCGGTTAAAGACGCTATTAGTGCAATATCACGTTTTGAAATGCAGTTGCAAGCTAAATTAGATTTATTCCAAAATACAGTTTGCCAATAGTGCTAACAAAGTAAGAATTAATATTAAAGGAGAAATCTTTATGTCATTTTCGTATGCAAACCCCGGCTCAGGACCTAGTGCCGGCGGTATCGGCTGGTTTAACTTTGGAAATTTAACTTTAAACCCAGGCGATTCTAAAACCGGTCTTACAGGCACATTAAACGACGGTAGCACAGTCACTTTTGACATTGCTTCGCTGTCTTCATCTTCTGTTGCCTACACTGCTCTTCCGACTGTACCGCCTGGATTTGGCTTTTTTGGTCCATCAGGATATACGGGTATTCCTGGAAATGTTACACTTCGCACGCCACTTCTTCCTGCTTATGCAACTCCTAGCGTACTAGTGCTTAGTAACATTGTAGTAAAAGATTCACTAGGTAACCCAGTTCCAAACTATACCGCTGTCGTTGCTGATGCAGAGAGTACTAACTCTTTTCCTCAATACACTGAAAACTGGACATGGAACACAAATGGCGGTGTTTGGAATCTCTTTACCACTCTTGGCGGAAACCCTCCTGCACTTGCAGGCGTTGGCTCACAAAATGCTGTAATCACTGGATTAAATCAAGGTATTGCCGCTTCTTATCTACTAACCACACAAAATCCAACCACACTTTCTCTTTCTTCATTTGGACGTGAGGGTGTAGCTGTCGGCTTTGCGGTGACAAAAGTTCAAGTTTGTAAAGATATAGGAAACCGAATTAATCCTGCCGACCAGTTTATTTTAAATATAGCAGGAACTCCAAACCATCAAGTAACCACCACCGGCTCTTCTGATGGAATGCAGTCGCCATGTGCAGTGGTTTATGGTACTGCTGGGAACACTTACACTATTTCAGAATTAATGGCTCCCGGCAGTGTTACACCACTTTCTGGCTACACTCAAACCATTTCGGCAGTTAATATTTCTGCCGGCGGTAGTGTACCTCCGACTGGTAGTTTGCCTATTAACTTTACTCCCGCTTTAGGCGACATTGTAAAGTACACTATTTTAAACTCTGCTCCACAAACGTTTAAAAAAACTGTTGATAAAGCTTTTTCTAAACCCGGCGATGTTTTAACTTACACTGTAAGCGGTACTAACCCTAATAACCATCCTTTACCGGGCGTAGTTGTTACTGACCCTACTCCTGCCGGCACGACTTATATTGGTAATCTTGTTGTGAGTGTACCTTATACTGGTACAACGCCTGCTACCGGATTAACTTTAACCATGCCACCAAAAAGCACAGTGACTGCTTCTTATCAGGTGCAAGTTTTAATGGACACTCCGGTTACTAATCCTATTGTTAATATCGCTTCTGCTACCGTTCCCGGTGGAACTTCGGGCAGTACAAATCCTGTTACCACGCAAATTAACTATGCTGACTTAACAAGCACCGGCAACGTAGTTAAATCGGTAACTCCTGCATTTGCACAGTTTGGCGACGTTTTAACTTATACACTAACGCTTAAAAATACTGGAAATGTTCCTGCTAACAACGTGGTAGTAACTGATGTTATTCCTGCCGGCATGACGTACGTTTCGGGGTCTATCTCGTCTTCAGTGCCTTTTACTGGCGACCCTACTTCTTTTATTACTTTAACGTCTCCTATCCCGGCAGGCGCTACAGTGACTATTACTTTTAAAGTAAAACTAGCTAATAGTACACCGCCTGTTAATCCAGTTCCAAATACTGCAAATGTCACTTATGCTTTCACTGTC
>JAVWHI010000116.1:0-4276 GCA_036640155.1 Oscillospiraceae bacterium
CGTATGATGCTGTTGATAAAGTTATTGCAGATACTGTTAACATTGCAACAGTAGTGAATAATTTTGTTTTCATTTTTTTCATTTTTTTGACCTCCATAAAGTTATTTTTATAATAATTAACAGTCGGATAATTATTTTTTCTACTGTTAAATATTTTCGATAATTTGCATATTCATAGTAAGTTTAACCATTCCGCCTAATATATCGTCAATACAATCAGGGTCGTTTCCCTCAAGCCAAATGGCGATAGTATATTTGTGGATTTGACCAGGTTCAAAGTCTTGTTGTACCGACTGCATAACAACTCCGGAAGAGGCAAATGGTGCAGTGCCTGGCTCAGGACCAGAATTATCTTTTTTCGGTTTAGCATAATCGGTTGGAACACCGTCAACAAAGACTTTAACACGAATTGCAGCATCAACGTTCATGGTTGCTTTTTCTATATCCAATGAATTTTTGTAAGTTATGGTGGAATCGCCTGCATTTTTAACGTAATAAGTATATCCTATAAAGTTTTGACCGCCATAGCTACCGTCTTTACTTTGCAAGTCATCAGGCAAATCATTCCCGGAAATATTAATAGCGTTTTCTAAAGCCGCCGCAGAAAGGTGTGAAGTTGGCTTTTTAAAATCGGCAGTTTCGGAAATTGAAATTCCTGTTTTAAGCATATCATAACGGTTAAGACTTACAGTAAAACTTCCTGTATTCTTGTAAAAAAATGCAATTGCGTATGTAATACCGACCACAAGCGTAAGACCGGATATTGAGATGGCAACGATTTTTATCATTAAATTTTTTTTAATAATAGACGCTGTTGTTTTTTTAATTCCCATATGCTGTAGAATGTTCATTTATATGAGTTATAAGCCAAAATGCCACTCGTTTGCAACATATATGAAGCTTGCACTCGTGTCACCACCTTAATAGTAAGTACTAATAAAGCACGTTACATTTATTTTGCTATTTTCTTCTAACATAGCGATCCTTTTTATACTTACCGAAAAAGTCGCCAATAGCTAAAGGACAAAGCGTAGCAACATTTTGCAAAGTTGAGGGTGTTTTAACATTATCAGCGATAACGGTAAGACCTAGTTTTTTAGCCATGTCAATAATAGAAGTAGCGTAATTTTTTTCTTGTTCTTCACCGCACAAGCATTCCACCATAAAGTCGTCTAAAACGACCATATCGAAAGTAGCTTTAAGGACTTTTGAAAGAGGAAAACCCTCGCAACCGAAGTTTAAAACAATAAAGCGAACGCCGAGTGAGCGTAATAAAACGATATTGTCATTAACAGTAGAGTTTTGAGAAATCAAAAGAGAGGGTGAGATGTAAAAAGCGAATAAATTAAGCATATTCTTATCACTAACAAGCGTTAAGAACTCCTCGACAGCAACAACGTCGCAGATAAAAGTTTCAGGGCAATACAATGCGAAGAAATCGAAAGGGATATCACGTTTAGTGAGATTTTGCATTATAGTCAAGCATTTTTTTAAAGACCAAAGAAGGATTTGTTTAGCTTTAGCGGTTTTTTCTGCAACAGGCATAAAAACCTCGGGCAAAAGAATACCCATTTTGCTGTCAGTAATACGAACTTGCACTGAGAAAGCGACAGGCTTGTAAGTATTAGTATCGGATATTTCTCGCAGGAAAACATCCATACCAGAAGCTTTAGTCAGTGTGTCAATAATGCTCATCGGACTCACCTTTTTCTACACATATATTTACCTAATCATATTAAACCATTTTTGAATGACTTTGTCAAGATTTTCATGATGAATTTTAAAAATAATTGTAGAAAATCCCTATTCTTAAACCATTGTTTTAGAATAGGGATTAAATTAAATAATTTTTCTTGATTCTAGATAAAAACGCTTATCGCACGCTTGACTCATGGAGAAAGTTTTTCTAGGTAAAGCACCGTCTAGAATAACGGTTTTAAACAAGTCGTTTTTATTGATACACTGTAAAATAAAGCCGACCGAGTTTTGGTTTTGAACGCACAAGTTTTTAACGACATCTTCACCGTGAATGTAATCGACTTTTCCGCCGAAATTCTGCAAATAGTAATCGATAAAGTTTTGTAAAGAGCCGACAGTAAGGTTAAGACTAGGGTTTAAAATGCCGACATTAGTGATATCATTTCCGATAACTGCTTTAAAATTTTGTGTAGCGGTTAGCTCAGAAGTTTCATAAAACGCCCTTAATTCTTTCATGACATTAACAGGGTCGACGTTAAATAAAACTCTATGAATAGCCTCAAATTCGAGTGAGGAATCGTGCAAGTTTACAATTTCGACTAAAGCATAGCGAGCCGGGCAAGAGCGTGCATTTTCGCCAATTTTTTCTTTAATGTTTTCGTAACATTTTTTTGCAGTAGCAAGGGAGTGGTTTCCGTCACCTACAGCAAAGAGTAATGAGGGCTTATCCTTGACGTTATATTTAGCACAAAAAGAAGCGTTATCAGCAAGTTTTATTAAGTTTGATTCTAAAGAGGATTTCGCCTCATCACCCAGTAAATAGCCACAGATACTACCGCTATTTTGCATTAAGTTAGTGGAGTAAATTGGAGCTTGTGAAGAACAAGAATTAGCTATAGGCTCGATTACCGACTTAGATTCGTCATCGATTAATAGCATAATATGTGGCACTTCTAAAGGACAGTCTTTTCTTATTTTAACACGAGGCGGTATACGCTCAATGACAGTGCCTTCAGTAGCACGCACTAAGTTTTGTGAGCTTTTTTCGTAGTCATAGCATTCAAGGTCAATCATACCGATAATACCGTTTCGGATTTTACCGTCGGCAAGGGTACGTTTAACGCAGATATAAGCCTCTGGGTAATTATTAAAAATGTTATTAGAAAGGTAGTCATACATTGTAGATTTAATTGAAGTAATTCTAGAATCAAAGTCATCATTTTCAAGATATATTTCCGGGAAAATAAGATTAAGTGTAGAATTATTATCACCGACAAAATCTTTTACTTCGTTCCAGTATTTTTGTTGTGAGGTATACTGGTCGCAAGCGACAACGCACCATTTTTCCAAATCGGTATTTTTTGGAATTAGGACGTCGGCAGGGTGTAGGGCAAACTCATTTATCATTTTAAAACTCCGTTCTTGAAAAAAACATTATGTACAAAAAATATTGGTAAATTAGGCGGGAAAAATTTTAAAGACCTTCTTGGTTAAGTTCTGAGACTTTATCGTCGATAAAACTTACATAGACTACAGCTTTTTTATTATTTTCACCGTACCAGGTATAAATAGTTACGACACCGCCTTGTGGACGTTCTTGAGTGGCAACATTTACAGCGTCACCGCCGATTATAGAGCTTACATGGGCGTAAGACATACCTAGTTGAAGTTTATCAAATTCAGATAATGAGACGCCGGCAGGGAAGTTATAAGCACTATTATTAGTTTGTGTAGAGCTACTAGTGGAGTTATTATTGCCACTAAAAGGAAATGACTTACTGATATTAGCGGTAATGATAATAAAAGCGGCAGCAAAAGAAACACTAGCAAGAGCGATTAAGATAATTCTCCAGGTTTGTTGAGCGGTAGAAACACGCTTTGTTTTTTCAGATGAAGTGGAATTATCAAAATTTGGGTTATAGCATGGATTTATTTTAACATTGTTATTAAGATTAACAAATTCCAAATCAAAACCGCAAATGCTGCAATATCTTTGTGAAACAGTGTTGTTACATCTAGGGCAAATACGCACCCCGGATTTATTTGTCTGTGTGGTGTCATTTTTTAAGGATATATTATCACAAAATGGGCAAGAATCGCCCTCGTATTCATGATTGCAATTGCTACAAATCATAAGTAGTCACCTTTCAATACAATATAATAGAGTTATTAATATAAGTAGTATATCAAATATTAAATTCAATGTAAACAGTAAATCTATTAATATTTAGTTTTTTTATTATGAATGGATAAAAATATAAACTTTGCCAATAATCCAGATATGAAGAATAAAGGCGAAGGAGAATAAAAAATATGGCATATACGAAAGTTGAAATTTGCGGTTTAAACACGTCGACGATAAAGGTACTTAAAGAAAAAGAGAAGATTGAGTTATTAAAGCAGATGCACGAGGGCGACAAGTATGCAAGGGACAAGTTAGTGAATGGTAATTTGCGATTAGTGTTGAGTGTAATTCAGCGTTTTACAAATCGTGGAGAAAACCTAGACGATTTATTTCAAGTAGGGTGTATAGGCTTACTAAAAGCGATAGATAATTTTGATGTAACCTTAGAAGTCA
>JAVWHI010000117.1:0-1038 GCA_036640155.1 Oscillospiraceae bacterium
CAGCGGAATCTATTTTTTTGCTTTTTATCCAGTCGTAAGTGTCCGGCATTATCTGCATAAGTCCACTTGCACCATCTTTTGAGACAGCTTTTGGATTAAAATCACTTTCCGTTTTAATTATTGAAAATACTAAGTATTCATCGATATCAAACTCTTTTGAATATTTTTCTACAAATTGAGAATAATCACGAGGATAATACTTTTTATAATATTCACGCAAACCAATATACACGCCGAATGCACCGACTAAAATTATTAAAATACAAAGAAAAAAAGAAATGAGCTTTTTGATTTTATTTTTCATTGGCATTTTCCTTAATAACATCAATAATTTTTAAAATTGTTTTTTTAAGCTTAACGGTGTCACTATTGTTTTCAACAACGAATGAGCAGTTATTGGTGAAAAACTCCTTAGTGTGCTGAGCATGAACACGGTCTTTTGCTAGTTCTGGGCTAAGGTTATCTCGTTTTACTATACGCACAATTATTTTTTCTTCGTCAGCAACGACAGCAATGATGGAATTGCAAAATTTATTTGCATTGCTTTCAAATAAAGTTGGAGCATCAAGTACTATAATATCAAAATTTGAACTTTCCTCATTTATTCTTTCCAAAATGGAGTTCGTTATATATGGGAAAATTATATCATTTAATTCACTAAGTTTTTGTTTGTCTGAAAAAACAATTTTTCCGAGTTTTTTTCGGTCAAGCTCTTTATTTTCGGTTAAAATGCACTCGCCAAAGTTAATGACGATTTGTTTTAAACATTCGCTTCCTTTTTTTGTGACTTCACGAGAAACTAAATCACAATTAATAATGCCAAACCCTGCCTCTTTTAACATTTGAGAGGCGGTTGTTTTTCCAGAACCTGTTTGTCCTGTCAGTCCTACTATGTAACTCATATTTTTATCACTCCAAATCCTGCTGCTCGCAATAAGCGGTTGTAAACAGCAAGACCCATTCCTGTTTGTGAGGGCATACGTGCATAAATAGTATCCACGCCTAACGTGTCAAGTGTTCTTAGTGCTTTAAATAAAA
>JAVWHI010000117.1:1048-4268 GCA_036640155.1 Oscillospiraceae bacterium
TTACTTTCTTTTTCGTTTCCAAAGCAGACTGCCGGAACATAAAAAAACTTCTTCTCGTCTTCAAAAACCATAACGCCGATACTTTCTTCTTTTTTGGAATTTACTAAATTCAAGAAGTCATCAAAACTGCTGTCTACTATAAACAAATTCGCTTTAGGTGAATAATGAGTATGTTTCATTCCCGGCGACAAAACCGCTTGGCCGGGTGCTACTTCGTGTAATACGCCATTATCGACAATGACGTTATTACTTAGTTCTTGTAGCATTTCAACTGTGATAGCACCAGGACGCAGCAATGTTATGCTGTCATCATTATGCGGAATAATAACTGTTGATTCAAGCCCAACTTCACATTCTCCGCCATCAATTATAGCAGGGATTCTTCCATTTAAATCATCATAAACGTGCGAGGCTTGCGAAGGACTAGGACTGCCAGAAAGATTTGCAGAAGGCGCCGCTAAAGGAACGTTCGCCGCCTCAATTAGCGCTTTTGCTGTTTTTGATGAGGGAAATCTTACAGCAACAGTATCTAGATTTGCTGTTACAGTAAACGAAACTTTATCGCTTTTTTTGAAAATCATAGTTAAAGGACCCGGCCAAAATTTTTCGGCAAGTTTTTTAGCTATTGGTGGCATTTCAACGATTAAATCTTTAAGCATTGCGACGTCACTTATATGGACAATAAGAGGGTTATCTTGAGGGCGACCCTTGGCAATGAATATTTTCTCAACCGCCGAAACGTCATATGCATTTGCGGCAAGACCATAAACTGTTTCTGTTGGCATCCCGACAATTTCGCCTTTTTTAAGTAAAGACGCAGCATATTTAATATTATCAGCGGTTGGCAGCAAAACTCTTGTTTGCATATTAACACCAACCTTTTCTTTGTGTAATTTTACGAAAAAACAATGTCAAACTTTTAAGGGTTATTGTTCAGCGGCACCTAACTTTAAAGCTTGATCTGCTGTTATTAAAGCATCAAACAAGTCGTCGAGATTTGTGCCATTAAGATTTTCTTCAAGACGGTACGAAGTATAATTAATTCTGTGGTCAGTTAAACGACCTTGAGAATAATTGTAAGTGCGTATTCTTTCTGAACGGTCGCCCGTTCCAACTTGCGCTTTACGCTCTGAAGCTATTTTTTCATTATGTTTTGCCATTTCCGATTCATATAATCTTGCACGCAAAACTTTCATAGCTTTATCTTTGTTTTTATATTGGCTTCGTTCATCTTGGCACTCAACAACTAAGCCTGTTGGAATATGAATAATTCTTATAGCAGACTCTGTTTTATTAATATGCTGACCACCGGCGCCACTAGCACGGAAAGTGTCTATTTGCAAATCAGTTGGGCTTATATCTACTTCGACTTCTTCAGCCTCAGGTAAAACTGCAACAGTAACAGTTGAAGTGTGAACTCTTCCTTGTGATTCCGTTTCAGGTACACGCTGTACACGATGTACGCCACTTTCAAATTTTAGACGTGAATATGCTCCGTCTCCCTCAATACTAAAACTAACTTCTTTTATTCCACCTAGTTCTGTTGCGTTAATGTTTAAAACTTCAACTTTCCAGTTTTTAGTTTCAGCGTACATTGTATACATTCTGTAAAGACTGTTAGCAAATAACGCCGCCTCTTCGCCACCTGCACCGCCACGTATTTCGACAATAACGTTTTTATCATCATTAGGGTCTCGAGGTAAAAGTAAAACTTTAAGTTCGTCTGTAAGGACGTTCATTTTTTCACGACTTTCATCGTATTGTTCTTGAACAATTTCTTTAAATTCTTTGTCAAGCCCACCGTTATCTAGCATTTCTTTTGCCTCGTCAAACGACGATTTAGCAGCCTTATATGAAGTAAAATTTTCTATGATAGGCGTTAAATGCTTGTATTCTTTCATTAAAGATTTATATTGTTCGTTATCATTTACAACCTCTGGTTGCATTAGTTTTTCGTTTATTTCATTATATTTATTTTCAATTGATTCCAATTTTTCAAACATGTTTTTTCTCCGTTCTGCCAGTAGTGGCACAATATATATTTATTTTACTAAAATTTGCTCACAAAAAAATAGCTACAATTCATGTGAGACAATTTTTTTAATGTTTTTTGTTATTTTATTTCGTGAAGACATAATTTCGTGTCCGCATTTTTGACAGCGGATTTTTATATCCATTCCGACACGGAGTATTAAAAATTTATTTTCTCCGCAAGGATGTGGTTTTTTCATTATAACTTCATCGCCTACTTTTATTTCCATAGACCTTTTATACTCCTGTTCCGCCGCTTCACCTCGACATAATTTTTAAAAGAAAGTTACTCTTATCATTCTGCCACTTTGCCTTGGCATAATACTTAAGTTATATACATTTATTATACCACTATTGTGACATAAAAGGCAATTGTTTTTTATTTTTTAATTTATACTCATTTTAAACAATGTTTTTTAATTGTAGACATAAAAAAACAAATCTTCACCAAAAATAAGTAGGTGAAGATAAAAAATTCGATAGATACCCCTTGACAAGTGGGCTTGTTTATTATATAATGATACATTGTACTAGAATGGATATTTCTACCCAACTACAATGTAGTATATCACATTCAAACTGTAAAATCAATACCAAAAATAAAATTTTTGCGAAATTTTACGCGAAATTTTGTATGTTTTCACAGTAAGTTTTAAATATTTGAATGGAGTGATTAAGCCTATGGTAAATGTCAAGCCTGTTCAGCTTGGAACGAACACCCGTATGAGCTTTGCAAAAATCAATGAAGTACTAGAAATGCCAAATTTAATTGAATTGCAGAAAAATTCTTATGAGTGGTTTGTCAATCAAGGATTGAAAGAGGTGTTCAGTGATGTTGCATCTATCACAAACTACACCGGTAATCTCGTCTTGGATTTTGTTGGCTTTCGATTTGACCGCATCCCTAAATATTCTGTTGAAGAATGTAAAGAACGAGATGTAACCTTTGCAGCTCCTTTAAAAGTGACAGCACGATTGCTAAACAAAGAAACCGGAGAGGTAAAAGAACAAGAAATATTCATGGGCGATTTCCCACTTATGACCGATAGTGGAACGTTTGTAATAAACGGCGCTGAACGTGTTATAGTTTCGCAGTTAGTTCGTTCTCCTGGCGTTTATTTTAGCGACTCTTATGATAAAACAGGTAAAAAGCTTTACGCTTCCACTGTAATTCCAAACCGTGGAGCTT
>JAVWHI010000118.1:0-4255 GCA_036640155.1 Oscillospiraceae bacterium
AACTTTTTGTTTTTTCAAGTTCACATGTTAATAATGAGATTTGTTCTTGCTTTTTTTCTATTTCTTCCTCACTGTTTTGATGATTAAAAGAAAAACCATCTATATCATTTTGCGCTCTTTCAATGTTTGATTTATTATGCAATATGTCGTTTTCAAAAACAGCAATTTGTGAATTAAACTGCGACACCTGCTCATCAGTTTCTTCTTTTTGTTCTCGCTTTTGCTCAGCATCAACTAAACATTTCTGCATTTTTTCATATGTAGCGGCAATATTATCTTCTATTGTTTGAATTTCATCACTAATTGCCTCTTGACGATTTTGCATAATCAATAGATTATCGTCTTGCTCTTTTATAGAAATATTAGCTTTATCAAGCGTATTCATCCAAATTGAAAGCTCAAGTGTCTTTTTTTGTGCTGCAAGTTCTAAAAACTTTGTAGCTTTTTGTGATTGCTCTTTTAACGGGGCAATTCTCGCTTCTAACTCTGCTAAAATATCACGAAGTCTTATTAGATTATCTTCAGCCTGGCATAACTTGCGTTCTGATTCGTTTTTGCGATATCTGAATTTAGATATACCTGCTGCTTCTTCAAAAATATCACGTCTATCATTGTTTTTTGATTCCACAATCTGAGCAATTTTACCTTGACCTATTATAGAATAGCCATCTTTACCAAGCCCTGTATCCATAAAAATTTCATTCACATCACGTAATCGCACCTGAGCGCCATTTATTAGATATTCACTTTCTCCGGCACGGTAAAGTTTTCTTGTGATTGTCACTTCATCTGAATCAATAGCTAGTTCACGAGCTTTATTATCAACAGTCAATGAAACGCAGGCAAATGAAACGGCTTTTCTTGTTTTTGTTCCCGAAAAGATTACGTCTTCCATTCGCTCACCACGTAAACTTTTAGTAGACATTTCACCCATAACCCAACGAACTGCATCACTTATATTACTTTTCCCGCTACCATTAGGACCAACTACAGCCGTCAAACCTCTATCAAAATCAACTTTTGTCTTATCAGGGAATGATTTAAATCCTTGAAGTTCCAGACTTTTTAAAACCAACGTTACACCTCCTCATTTACAAAAACCTTATATAACGGTATGTCGTTACCCTGGCACACATGAACTTTGTAGCCCATGTCTGCTAAGGCATTTATATTACATCTTTTTTGACCTATCATTTTAGAAACAGCAGATTTATCTACAACCAAAGTAGCAGATTTAAACTTACTTTTTTTAAGTTCTGCTATGGCATTATCCAGGTAAATTTTCCCCTCACATAGCTCTCTAAAAGCCGGATGATAAATTCCACCAACCATTTCATTTTGCACTTCGTTTGAAGCATGCAAACCTAATTTTATGACTTTGATACTGTTTTGTTCAAACATCACTAGAAGCTTTGCACATAAGCTAACTGCGGTTTCTAAAGAAATCGGCTTATATCTACCATCTAAAAAAAGCTCACATAACTTTGTGTGTTTTAAAATAACAGTTGGATAAATTCTCACAGTATCTGGTGCAAGCTCAATGATTTTTTCTGCTGTAGCAATGTCTTTTTCTGGCGTGGCTGAAAAAAGTCCAACCATCATTTGCAGTCCCAGCTCAAATCCGAACTGTTTGATAAGCTCTGACGATTTTAAAACATCTTTAGTCGTATGCCCACGGTCGTTTGCATCTAACACTTCTTGTGACATGCTTTGCGCTCCAAGTTCAATCGCATTAACATGATATTTTTTAAGTGTTTGCAAAACGTCGCAGTTTATAGCATCAGGTCTTGTGGAAATTCTTATTCCCGAAAATCCAGCGTCACCAACAAATTCATTTGCAGTTTCAAGAAGTGCTAGCATATATTCGTTATCAATAGCTGTAAAGCTACCACCGAAAAACGCAATCTCGGTATCATTTTTATTTTCAATTTGCAATGCCGCTTTATTTAAAACATCACGCACTTCTTTTATTGTAGGGGATTTTTGCGTTCCTGAAATAGTACGCTGATTGCAAAAGCTACAACTATTTTTACACCCTAAATGAGGTATGAAAATAGCAATATTGTTATGCTTCATATCCCATTAACTCCAACGCCTCACGTGCTGCAATCTGTTCTGCTTGCTTTTTGCTTTTGCCAGTACCAGTACCTATAACGTTAGAATTTAAATGCAACTCCACTGTAAACGTTTTGCTGTGATCCGGACCTTTTTCATCTATTAAAACATACTCTATTTTTTCTTCTTTATTTTGTTGGATAATTTCTTGAAGTGATGTTTTATAATCACAAAGTGTACTATTAGTTTTAGCATCAGTATCATTGGGAATAAATCCCATAACATACTTTCTTGCAGCTTCTATCCCACCGTCAATGTAAATAGCAGCAATCACAGCCTCAAAAGCATCAGCTAAAATTGATGGTCTTTGACTTCCACCTGACACTATTTCGCCTTTTCCAAGCTTTAAATACTGACCCAAATTAATCTTTTTTGCAAAATTGAATAGCGATGTTTCACACACTAAAGACGCCCTTATTTTTGTTAGCTCACCCTCTGGGTAATCTTTGTGATTGCAAAACAGATGTTCTGTTACAATAACTGATAAAACAGAATCACCTAAAAATTCCAATCTTTCATTGTTGTTTGCTGACTTTTTTCCCTCATGTGCATAAGAAGAATGTGTCAACGCTTCATTAAGCAATGAAGGATTTTTAAATTGATATCCAATAACATCTTCAAAATTTCGCATATTATTACCTCTTATTGTTAATATTGTTATGCTTTTTCTTTTAACTTTTCAAGCGATAAGATTATTTCTGCATTAACATCTTTTTGTACGAAATCACGAGCCTGTCTTATTGCGTTTTTAAACGCTTTAGCATTTGAACTTCCATGTGCTTTAATAACAGGTTTTGAAATTCCTAATAAAGGAGAGCCTCCATATTCCGTATAATCCATTGACTTTTTGAAATCTTTTAAGTTTTTCATGACCAATATTGCAGCAAATTTTGACATTATCCCACTGTTGAAGATACCTTTAAGGTTGTTTACTAACATCTTTGCAAGACCTTCTGTGAGTTTTAATATTACATTTCCTGTAAATCCATCAGCAACAACTACGTCAGCTCCACCTAATGGCACTTCACGTGCTTCAATGTTTCCTGAAAAGTTTATCTCACTATTGTTTTTTAACAGCTCATAAGCATCTAGTTGCAGTTGCGTTCCTTTTGTTTCTTCTGTACCAACATTTACAAGTCCTACACGTGGAGTCTTAATTCCCATGATTTTTTCCATATATATAGATCCCATAACAGCAAATTGTTCGAGCATTTCAGGTCTGCAAACAACGTTTGCCCCTGCATCCATTAATATATAGCATCCATTTTCGCATGGTAAAATAGGTGCTAACGATGCTCTTTTGATACCTTTTATCCTCTTAACAAAAAGCGATGCACCGACCACCATTGCTCCTGTACTGCCAGCACATACCATCGCATCACCTTTTCCCTCTGCTAAGAGTTTAAAAGCGACTGCCATTGAACTATCTGCGTATTCAGTTGAAATTTTTGTCGGGTCCTGCTCAACCGGCATAATAGTCTGTGCTTGAACTATTTCTATTCGTGATATGTCAAGGTTATTGTCTTTTCCTGATTTTATCAATTTATCCCTGTCACCTGTAACAATAATTTCGACACCATATTCTTCCATTGCAAGTAAACAGCCTTCTAAAACTGCATCTGGTGAATTATCTCCGCCAAATCCATCAACTATAATTTTCATATTAATCTCCATTCTTTTAAAAATGTTGTAAATATCCTAAAACGTTTTTATGATTTTATTTATTTCTTCAATACTTCGATTCGCAAGATTCATATATCTAACTTTTTTATCACGTTCTACATTTAAAAGCGGTGGTAAAATCCCCATATTGCTACCCATAGGTTGAAAATTCGTGACACTTTCATCGCTGATATAATGTGCTAATGCGCCAATCATCGTCGTTACAGGCAGGGTAATTGTGGACTTACTTGCAAGTTTTCTTGCAATGTTAATAGCAACATAAATTCCGGATGCTGCCGACTCCATATATCCTTCAACGCCAGTAATTTGACCTGCAAAATAAATATTTGGATTCGTTTTTAAACAAAACGTGCTATCAAGCAAACGAGGACTATCAATAAACGTGTTGCGGTGCATAACGCCATAACGCACAAATTGTGCATTTTGCAATCCAGGTATAAACGAAAAAACACGTTTT
>JAVWHI010000119.1:0-3457 GCA_036640155.1 Oscillospiraceae bacterium
TTATGTTTTTATTGCTTAAGCTTACAAAGAAAGGCAGTGTGTCTTTTATGTTGTTAAGTGTTAGTGGTGCTATTGCTCATAATGTGGGTCAGTTGTTTGGTGCATTTATTTTGTTAAAAAGCAGTACCGTATTTTTTTATTTTCCTATTTTATTAATATCCGGTGTGATTTTTGGCGTGATTTCGGCAACAGTGCTTAAAGTTATAATGCCACACATGAGTGAAATTAAAAAAATATCACTGTAAATATATATTTTAACTGCTACAGCTATGTTGTTGTACGCAGTAGAAACGGAGTTTTTTATGTCAATTCTCAAAAGCCACAGTAATTTGGTCGGTATTAAATTGGATCACAATAAAAACACAAGTGAAGTCAAGTCACAGCCGATTAAACTGCCACACGAGGTATTAATTCCAATGTTGCAGCATATTGGAGCAGCGTGTGAGCCGGTCGTAAAAAAAGGCGACAAAGTTTTGGTAGGTCAGCTAATAGGTGAGACGACGGGATTTGTTTGCTCGCCAATTTATTCAAGCTGTTCCGGTGAAGTTATTGATGTTGTGCCTTATAGAACGCCATTTAGTGCATTATGTAAAGCGGTACTTATTAAAACAGATGGACTACAAACACTAGATGAATCGGTATCTGCTCCAGTAATAAAAAACAAACAGGAGTTTATTGATGCTGTAAGAAAATCAGGAGTAGTGGGACTCGGAGGCGCTGGATTTCCGTCTTTTATTAAACTTGATTATAAGAAAATTGAAAATGTCACAACGCTTGTAATAAATGCTGCTGAATGCGAGCCATATATTACTTCGGATAATCGTGAATGTATTGAAAACACCAATAATATTATTGATGGAATTTTAGCTATACAAAAGTATTTAGACATACCTCAAACTTACATTGCAATTGAAAACAACAAGCCGGAAGCAATAAAAGCATTAAATAGTGCAACGTGTTCACATAAGAATATAAAAGTAGTTGAATTAAAATCGATTTATCCGCAGGGTGCTGAAAAATCAGTAATATATGCTTGTTGTGGGATAGTAGTTAAAAAGGGAAGCTTACCGGCTGATTGTGGAGTTATGGTTATTAATGTTTCTACAGTTGGATTTATAGGTGAATACTTAAAAGACGGTGTTCCATTAATTGAAAGACGCATAACTGTTGATGGTGATTGTGTGCTTAATCCGAAAAACCTTATTGTACCGATTGGCACACCAATAAAAGACATAATTGAAACATGTGAATTTAGTGATGAATATGAAAAAATTCTTATGGGTGGACCTATGATGGGAATACCGATTATGAATGCCACCTATCCAATAATAAAAAACAATAACGCTATCACTTTTTTAAGCGATAAATCGATAAATAAATCTTTGACTACTGCTTGTATTCGATGTGGAAAGTGTGTGCATGGTTGTCCGATGAACTTAATGCCACTAGAAATTGAAAAAGCATATGACTCAAAAAATACGCAACTACTAAAAGAACTTTGTGTCGATTTATGTATTAACTGTGGCTGCTGTAGTTATAATTGCCCGGCTAATAGACATTTAGCACAAAAAAACCAACTAGCTAAAATTTTAATAAAACAATAAAATACAAAACAAAAAAAGTATAAAGGATGAGATAAGTTGACGCAATTGATTGTTTCGCCATCACCGCACATAAGAAGTCGTAACACAACGGCTTTAATTATGAAAGATGTCATTATTGCTCTAATTCCGGCTATGATTGCAGGAATAATATTTTTTGGCATAAGGGCGCTTATAATAACGCTTGTATGCGTAATTTCCTGTGTTGTGTTTGAATATTTGGCACGACGAGTTATGAAAAAAGACAAAACAATATCAGACTTTAGCGCCGTTGTAACAGGAATTTTATTGGCGTTTAATCTTCCAGTCAGTATCGATTTATGGATTGCTGTTTTGGGAAGTTTTTTTGCAATTGTAATAGTAAAACAACTGTTTGGTGGAATCGGTCAAAATTTTGTCAATCCAGCGATTGCAGCAAGAATAATTTTGTTTGTTTCTTTTGCAACACAAATGACAAATTGGGTGAAACCATTTTATTACCAAAGTATCAAATTTAACGGATTTTTTGGGTTTGTTTCTAGTCTCTTTGGCTCTTTTACAAACTTTGATAGAATCGATGCAATAGCAACTGCAACGCCACTTACAACAGGTATTCAAAGTGCAGATACACTCAACTTGTTTTTAGGAAATGTTGGAGGTTGCATTGGTGAAGTTAGTGCTTTAGCTTTGATAATTGGCGGCGTGTATCTAGTAATTCGCAAGGTAATAAGTCCAGTTGTTCCACTAACATTTATAGGAACCGTTTTCGTTTTTACGTTTATATTAGGCGAGAATCCACTTAATCATATTTTTTCAGGTGGGCTTATGCTAGGCGCAATATTTATGGCAACTGATTATTCAACGACACCGGTAACTATAAAAGGAAAACTGATTTTTGCATTTGGGTGCGGAGTTATTACCGTATTAATAAGAGTATTTGGAACGTATCCTGAGGGAGTATCATTTGCGATACTATTTATGAATTTATTAACACCATTAATAGATAAAGGCACACGTAAAAAACCATTTGGAGCAAAAAAGGTTGGTGAGAGCAAATGAATATTTTAAAAGAAATTATTAAACCAACTTTTGTTCTAGTGATTATTTGTGCAGTAGTTGCATCTTTACTTGCTTTTACTTATAATGTCACAGGTGTAGGGGAGCTTGGAAAAGGTATAACACAAAATGACCTTGATAAATATGTGTACACTGTTATGCCAAACGCTACAAGATTAACAAGAACTACATCAACTGTTGAAGATAAAAATTTTTTAGGAGCCTATGTAGATGACAGCAAAAACGGAATAGCGGTACATCTTTTAGCAAAAGGATATGCTGGGGCTGATTCTTTAAATCTACTTGTAGGGTTTGATAAAGAAGGCAAAGTAACTGGTGTGCAATTTATATCAATAGCAGAAACGCCTGAATTAGGTACCAAGATAACAGAAAAGTCTTTTACAGATACATTTACAGGAAAGACACCACCGCTTAAAATAGGCGAAGATATTGATGCTATTGCAGGTGCGACTAAATCCTCGGCTGCATTTACAAATGCACTTAACCATGCTTATGAAATATTTTTACAGGTAAAGGAGGAGATTTTAGCGTGAGTTATTTAAAAACATTTACAAAAGGAATTTTGAAAGAAAATCCGGTTTTAGTTATGCTTTTAGGAATGTGTCCTACACTTGCGACCACAACGATGGCAGTAAGCGGTGTCGGCATGGGATTAGCAACACTTTTTGTTTTAGTCTGCTCTAATATAGCAATTTCGCTGTTAAAAAATCTTATTCCGAAACAAGTGCGACTACCAGCATTCATAGTAATAATAGCTGGATTTGTTACGATTGTTGGATTTGTTATGCAAGTTTTTTTGC
>JAVWHI010000119.1:3467-4239 GCA_036640155.1 Oscillospiraceae bacterium
TAATTCACTTGGAATATTCTTATCACTTATTGTTGTAAACTGTATTATATTAGGACGTGCAGAGGCTTTTGCAAGTAAGAACAACGTTTTAGCTTCAGGACTAGATGGACTCGGAATGGGACTAGGCTTTACATTAGCACTGACAGTTGTAGGAAGTATAAGAGAAATTTTAGGAAAAGGAACTATATTTTCATTTAGCATTGGACAATGGTTTGAGCCGATACAATTTTTTGCTACGCCTGCCGGTGGTTTCTTTGTTTTCGGCATGCTTATAGCTTTAATTAACGTTCTTACTAATTATAAAATGTCAAATAAAAAAGTTGGATGCAGTGGTTGCCCATCTGCTAAGATATGTCAAAATAAAGAGCAAGGAGAATGCGAATAATGAAAGATATAATGATAATATTGTTCAGCGCTATCTTTGTTGAAAATTTTGTTTTAAATAAATTTATGGGCATTTGTCCGTTTATTGGCGTATCAAAAAAGATGGATTCGGCAATAGGTATGAGTGCTGCTGTAACTTTTGTTATGCTTATGGCAACGCTAATAACATATCCTATTAATAAGTTTATTTTAGAAAAATTTGATTTAGCATATCTTCAAACGGTTGTTTTCATACTGATAATAGCGTTATTTGTTCAATTAGTTGAGATATTTTTAAAACGGTTTGTTGCACCTTTGCATAAATCGTTGGGAATATATCTTCCGCTAATAACCACAAACTGTGCTGTTTTGGGTGTAACACTTCTTAACATTGATAATGGCTACACAT
>JAVWHI010000120.1:0-4229 GCA_036640155.1 Oscillospiraceae bacterium
CTGTAATGTCACCAATGCCAGGAACAATTGTTGACGTTAAAGTTAATGTTGGCGATAAAGTTAAAGCCGGTCAAGTGTTGGTAGTTTTGGAAGCAATGAAAATGGAAAACGACATTGTAGCTCCAACAGATGCAACAGTTACGTCAGTATCTGTTAAAAAAGGCGACACTGTTAATTCAAATGATGCGCTTGTTACTCTAGCATAATTGAGGAGGAAAATAAAAGATGGCAAAAGTTAAAATCACAGAAACCGTCTTGCGTGATGCTCATCAATCCTTGATTGCAACTCGTATGACAATCGATGAAATGCTACCTATCCTTGATAAAATGGATAAGGTTGGATATTACTCGGCTGAAGTATGGGGTGGTGCAACTTTTGATGCGTGTTTACGTTTTTTAGACGAAGACCCATGGCAAAGATTACGAACAATAAAACAGCATATGCCTAATACGAAACTACAGATGTTATTTAGAGGACAAAACATGTTAGGTTATCGTCATTATGCAGATGACGTATTGGAATATTTCGTTCAAAAATCCGTTGCAAACGGAATTGATATTATAAGAATATTTGATGCATTAAATGACATTAGAAACTTAAAAACAGCTATTGCTGCTGCAAAAAAAGAAAAAGCTCATGCACAAGTTGCAATTTCATATACAGTAGGCGAAGTATTCACTAATGAATATTATATGGACTATGCAAAGAGAATTGAAAATGAAGGCGCTGATTCAATATGTATCAAAGACATGGCAGCACTTTTAACGCCATATAAAACCGCACAATTAGTCAAAGATATTAAATCGGTTGTTTCCATTCCAGTAGCACTACACACGCATTACACTTCAGGACTAGCTTCAATGTGCTTATTAAAAGGCATTGAGTCAGGTGCTGATATGATAGATACTGCAATGTCACCGCTTGCTTTAGGTACGTCGCACACGCCAACAGAGTCTATGGTTGCAGCACTTCAGGGTACAGAATATGACACAGGTTTAGATTTAGTTTTGTTAAACGAAATCAGAGATTATTTCATGACATTAAGAGAAAAGTATATTGCAAACGGACTATTAGACCCTAAGATGCTTGCAGTTGACCCAAATGCACTTATTTATCAAGTTCCGGGTGGAATGCTTTCAAATTTATTATCTCAATTAAAGCAAGCCGGAAAAGCCGACCAACTTGAAGATGTACTAAGAGAAGTTCCTAAAGTTCGTAAAGATGCAGGATTCCCACCTCTAGTTACACCAACATCGCAGATAGTTGGAACACAAGCGGTATTCAATGTTATTTTAGGACAGCGTTACAAGACTGTTACAAAAGAATTTAAAGGGCTTGTACGTGGTGAATATGGAAAGACACCTGTTGAAATAGATCCTGAATTTAGGAAAAAGATTATAGGCGATCAAGTTCCAATCGATTGTCGCCCTGCTGATTTACTTGCACCTGAGCTTTCTAAACTTCGTGCAGAATGTGCGCAGTGGTCAGTACAAGATGAAGATGTTTTAAGCTATGCTCAATTTGGTCAAGTTGCGACAAAGTTTTTTGAAAACCGTCGCAATAAGACATATAATATTGACGGTGAACATGCTGATTTAAAGAGTAAAGTTCATCCGTTATAATTTGAAAACGTGAATTATATTTGATATTTTTCATAAAAATCTTTACAAGCTCACAATTGTGTGCTATCATAAAATAGTAAAACCTTTAAATTAGCCCTGTGAGGCTGGCAAGGTTGTCGCTTAAATTTAAAAGAAATTTGTAGTACTGTTTTTTAACAAAACGGTTGACTCATTTTAATTAAAAATAGTGAAACCAAGTTACCATTAAAGGTAGCTTGGTTTTTTTAGGGAGAAAATTTATGCAAACTGTTATTCTTGATGAAAAAGCAATGCAGCGTGCAGTGGCACGAATATCATATGAAATTATCGAACGCAATAAGGGTACTGAAAATCTTTGCATTATAGGTATGCTCACACGAGGAGTGGATTTAGCAGGCCGAATCGCACAAAAAATATTTGAAGTTGAGGGCAAGCAAATCGAAATTGGCGTTTTAGATATCAGCGCCCATCGAGACGATAGAAAAATAGTCACAATGAAAGACGACACTGTAATAGGATTTGATATTAACGATAAAATTATTGTTTTAGTTGACGATGTTATTTTTACCGGTAGAAGTGTTCGCGCTGCAATAGACACGATTATGGACATTGGAAGACCCAAAAAAATCGAACTTGCTGTTTTAGTAGATAGAGGTCATCGTGAACTTCCAATTAGGGCGGACTTTATCGGTAAAAACCTACCTACCTCAAGAGAAGAAGATGTCCGAGTACTTGTAAAAAAATACGATAAAAAAGACGAAGTCTTGATTACAAAGGAGGATGAAGCGTGAGAGATTTGCTTATTAAAAATGGACTTGTAGTAGATCCTGCATCAAACATACAAGAGGTATGTGATGTACTGATTGAAAATGGGAAAATAGCAAAAGTAGGAGCCGATATTTGTAAGAGTGGGATATATATAATTGATGCTACTGGACTTATAGTGTGTCCTGGATTTGTTGATATGCATGTTCATCTAAGAGACCCGGGATTTGAATATAAAGAAGATATTATAACCGGTTGTGAGGCGGCTGTTAGTGGTGGAGTAACCTCTTTATTATGTATGCCAAACACTAACCCTGTTACAGACAATGAAAAGACAATAGACTATATCACCAAAAAAAGCAGTAATGCAAAAGCTCACGTATATATATGTGCTGCAATGACAGACGGTTTAAAAGGAGACAATGTTGGCAATTTTGAAATGTATAAAAAAGCCGGCGTTAGAGCGGTTTCAGATGATGGCAGGCCGGTGGTTAATTCGCAAATAATGAAAGAAGTTATTACTAGTGCAAGCAGTAACCACCTATTGCCTATTTCACATTGTGAGGATTTAAAAATCATTGACGGGGGAATCGTGAACGAAGGAAAAATTAGTAAGGCTTTAGCAGTTAAAGGAATGAGCAGACTTTCTGAAGACAGCATCACAAAAAGAGAAGTTGATTTAGCAAAGGAACTAGGTTTACCTATTCATATAGCTCACGTTAGTACAGCAGGCTCTACTGAATATATAAGGCAAGCAAAGAAAAATGGGGTAAAAGTAACAGCTGAAACCTGCCCACATTATTTTGCTTTTACTGACGAAAAGCTATTAAGTAAAGATGCAGATTATAGAATGAATCCGCCACTAAGAGAAGAAAATGACGTTCTAGCTATTATTGAAGGGATAAAGGATTCTACATTTGACTGCATAGTCACAGACCATGCACCTCACACAGAACTTGAAAAAGCCGACTTTTTTAAAGCACCAAACGGAGTTTGCGGCGTAGAAACATCTTTTGCAGCGGCAAACACATTCTTAGTAAAACCGGGAATAATAAATATATCAAAGCTTGTTAGTTTAATGGCAGTGAATCCGGCTAGACTTTTACAAATAAATGCAGGAAGTATAAAAGTGGGTGCGCCCGCTGACATTGCGATAATTGACTTAGAAAAAGAGTGGACAGTTGTTCCACAAATGCTTCACTCTAAATCCAAAAATACTGCATTTAAAAATGTTAAATTATCTGGAAAGGTAATAAAAACAATAGTTGACGGTGAAATTGTATATGATGAGATTGCCGGAGCGTAAGAAGAAAATATAAATTGAAGTGGAGAGAAAAATTATGTCAATGGATAAACTTATTCAAAGAATTGTACAAACAAAAAACCCAACGGTTGCAGGACTTGACCCAAATTTTAGTTACATTCCGGGGTATATTAAAGAAAAACATTTAAAAGAAACTAAAGATCCGCTTGAGGCTGCATCAAACGCAGTGTATGAATTTAATGTAGCTCTTATTGATGCACTTTGTGACATAGTGCCTGCAATTAAGCCACAGTGTGCTTATTATGAGATGTATGGGTATTATGGACTAAAAGCTTTATACGATACAATTAGATATGCTAAGAGCAAAGGAATGTATGTTATAACTGATGGCAAAAGAAACGATATAGGCACTACTATGCAAGCTTATGCTACAGCACATCTAGGAAAAACAAATATAAACGGTCAAATGTGCGAAGCTTTCGGAGCGGACGCACTAACAGTAAATGGCTACTTAGGAACAGATGGAATAACTCCACTTCTTGACATTTGCAACGAATATGATAAGGGCATTTTTGTTCTTGCAAAGACATCAAATAAA
>JAVWHI010000121.1:0-4188 GCA_036640155.1 Oscillospiraceae bacterium
ACTCTTGATTTAGGTTGGGACTTACTAAGTGTCTTACCTAAAAGTGAACTTAGTCGCATGGATTCTAAACTTGTTGATGAGTTTTATTCGCCAGAACGTGCAAAAAAATTTGGCGTTATTTAGTTCTATTATAAAATAAGGTTAAAGGTGGTGAAACTGAGCAAATGTAATAGGTAAAGGATTTATTTGCTCATAAATATGGCAGTTATTTTTCCAACAAAGGGTAACCTTATCGCCACAAAAAAAACACTCAAACTTGCAAGATTAGGATATGATTTGCTTGATAAAAAACGCAATATAATTATTCGTGAAATGATGTTATTGATGGATAAAGCAAAATCACTTCACGGTGAAATAGAAGAAACGTATGATAAAGCATATAAAGCTCTTCAGCGTGCAAATATTACTTTGGGCGTGTGCGAAAACATAGCAAATTCTGTGCAAATCGAAAACGGTGTGCAAATTACATATCGTAGTGTTATGGGAGTTGACATACCGCAGGTTTCGATGGAATCAACGATTTCAGAACCTAATTATGGTATATATGAAACAAATTCACAATTTGACATTGCCTTTTTTTCATTTAATAAAGCTAAAGATTTAACGGTTATTTTAGCGGAAGTTGAAAATAGTGTTTACCGTCTTGCTGATGCAATTAAAAAAACCGGAAGACGTGCGAATGCACTTAAAAATATTAATATTCCTCGTTTTGAAGCTGCATCGAAGTTTATAACTAATGCTTTAGAAGAAAAGGAAAGAGAAGAGTTTTCAAGGTTAAAAGTTATAAGACATCATCAAAAAAGTGAGTGAGAAAATTGAAAAGACAAGAACTTATTGATTATTGCCTAACATTTTCGCAAGTAATTGAAGACTATCCATTTGAAGATGGAAAAAGCACAATAATCCGTCATATAAACAATCGCAAGTGGTTTGCAGTGATTTTTCAGATGAATGAGAGACTATGTATAAACTTAAAATGCGAGCCAATGAGAGCGGATTTATTACGTAGTGTTTATAAAGATGTTTGTCCGGCATGGCACATGAACAAGACACATTGGAACACTGTTATTTTAGATGGAGATGTTCCACTTGATGAACTTTATTCACTGATTGATGAAAGCTTTACATTAACACTACAACAAAAAAATCACAAATAAAAAAACTACTAGGCTAAACTTTGGGCCTAGTAGTTTTTATTATTTGTGATTTTCTCTAAAACGCAGATAACTTTCAAGAATAATAACTGCAGCAACTTCATCAACGACATTTTTCCGTTTTTGTCCACGGACATTTGTATCATTGAGGTAGTTATGAGCTTGCATTGTTGTTTGACGCTCATCCCAAAGTTTTACAGGGACATCAATTATAGCCTCAAGTTTTGCAGCAAAATCTCGACATTTAACTGCCTTTTCTCCTTCACTGCCGTCCATATTAAGAGGCAGTCCAACAATTACTTCTTGTATTTCATATTCCTTTGCTGCAATTGCAACTTTATTTATAGTAGCTAGATAGTCTTTTTCGTGAATGACACCAAGAGGTGAAGCTAAAAATTCAGTTCTGTCACAAGCGGCAAGACCAGTTCTGGATTCGCCATAATCTACTGACATAATACGCATATATTTTCATCCTTACTAATGTTAAAAGTTCGGTTGTTGATAGTTACCAAGGTTTTACAGAGCCGATAATTTCATTAATGCTGCTTATATGATTGCTTATAAGATATTTTTCTAAACCGTCAATAATTTTTATTGGTGCATATGGGTCACTAAAAATTGCAGCACCAACTTGAACTGCCGAGGCACCTGCCATCATCATTTCAACTGCGTTTTCCCATGTTGAAACGCCACCCATACCAATTACGGGAATTTGAACTGCATTTGCTGTTTGCCAAACCATTCTTAATGCAATAGGCAACACTGCAGGTCCTGAAAGACCACCAACGTTGTTTTTAAGAATTGGTCGGCGAGTGTTAATGTCAATTCGCATACCTAAAATGGTATTTATTAAAGAAACTGCATCAGCCCCATTAGCTTCAACTGCTTTTGCAATCACTGTAATATCAGTAACATTTGGAGATAGCTTAACAATAAGCGGTTTAGTTGTAGCATTTCGCACACGTTTTGTTATATTTCCTGCCATAACTGGGTCGACACCAAATGCAACGCCACCTTCTTTTACATTAGGGCATGAAATGTTAAGCTCAATCATATCGACATCAGTAGAATCAAGTTTTTGTGCTATAGCGGCGCAGTCTTCAACAGTAGAGCCGGCAACGTTTGCGATAATAACTGTGCCTTTTGTTTTAAGATTTGGAAGCTCGTTGTTAATAAAATAGTCTATTCCTGGATTTTGCAAGCCGACAGAATTTAACATACCAGATGGAGTTTGTGCAATTCTAGGAGGAGGATTTCCGTCTTTTTTATTAAGAGTCATTCCTTTAACTGATATTCCTCCTAATTTAGAAAGTGGATAAAAATTTTCGTATTCTCTACCATATCCAAAAGTACCGGAGGCTGGAATAATTGGGTTTTTAAACTCTATTCCCGCTATATTAATTGATAAAGATGACATTATAACAAAACCTCCTTACTATCAAAAACTGGTCCGTCTTTACAAACATGTGCAAAATATTCCTCACCATTTTTAACAGTTTTGCAAGCACAAACTAAGCAAGCACCAACACCGCAACCCATTCGTTCTTCAAGCGAAACTTCACATTTGATATTGTTCTTGTTTGCAATTTCTATTATACCTTTTAACATAAGATGAGGGCCACATGCAAATATAATGTCTGGTTTTTCTATTTCAAGTTGCTTAGATAAAGCGGTAGTTACATATCCATGAAACCCCATTGTGCCATCATCGGTGCAAATATGAGTATCAATTCCATAACTCTTAAAATCATCTGCTAAAATAACAGCTGACGCATTTCTAAAACCTATAATGGCAGTAGAATTATTATATCTTTTAGCAATTTCAAGCATTGGAGGAGTGCCAATTCCACCACCTATTGCAATGATTTTTTTACTTCTATCCAAAAGAGAAAATCCATTGCCAAGTGGACCTATCATGTCAATAAGTTCACCTTCTCTTAAATCTGCAATTTTTTCAGTGCCTTCACCGCGAATTTCCAAAACAATTCTTATCGTTTCCAATGTTTTATCAATTTCACAAATGGAAATTGGACGACGTAACATAAATCCATCCGCTTTAATGTGTACAAATTGACCTGGCTGTGCAATGCTTGCAATTTCTGGGCATTTTATGGTGAAACTATAGCAATTTTTTGACAAGTTGCTTTTTTTGGTGATAGGAAATAGTGCCTGTATATAATCCATAAATTTCTCCTTTAATATTGTAGATTTATTTTCCGATTGCTTTAACAAAATAAAAATGTTATAAATGTTAAATTAAAAATTATTAGAGTTTGGTAAATTGACATTTGAATCCATTTCAGCACGTTTTAATTTCTTTTTGTAGTACAAATAATTTAATAAAACAGCGATTACGCCCAAAATAATTGAAATGATTCCAAAAGCACCCTCTGATTTAGCAGCATCAATATAATCCATTTGAGATAAGCAAAGAACCAAAATTATGATAAAAAAGTTAGCGACAAGCGCATCGGATTTTATATTAAAATTTTGCTTTGAAGAACACATATTCTTGACTTTGCCTTGTAAAAATAAGAATAGCATATAACATGTTAGCTGAATTAATGGAATGACAAACAAGCTACATCTGCGAAAACATCCAACTGACTCGCCCAAAAAATTAAATTTTATTGTAATGAAATCAGGTAAAAACGCAAAAGAAGCAAGAGTGTAGATAACCGTAACAAACAAAATAGCAAAATTCAGACCAGAAAATAAATTCCTTACATTTTGCACTTCCCAAATTTGTTTTATCATTTAATAGCCTCACCGTCTCTTTCTTTTATAATTTTAGCATATAGTCATGATTATATCAACGTTTTTTTGTTAATTAAATTATATTAAATGCCGGAAAGTATGAATAATTGTGCGGTGGGGATTCTCGCAATAATTTGACGTGGTTAATTGTGCATGTGGCTTTGCCACGCAAGTTTTGATAAATCTTAATAAATAAGGCGTCGAGCCTTATTTATTAAAACTGTTGTGACAGTTTTAATTGTGCATGTGGCTTTGCCACGCACGTTTTGATAAATCT
>JAVWHI010000122.1:0-4163 GCA_036640155.1 Oscillospiraceae bacterium
TTTATTTATCATACCACAGGCACAGCCTGATTTTCACGCCATTACTACCTAAAAAGCCAAAACTTACTCACGCTGAATTAATCTGCGTTTTATTTATCATATCACACACATAGATGGTTGTCAATGCGTACAAGAAAAAAATATAGATGATTTTGTGAGGTAGGCAAAAAAACGCAGTGCTACTATATAAAAGCGGCACTGCAATTTTGGTTTATTTCTTATACTAAGTTATTTAGTTTGGTTGTTATTTTTAACTTTATTTAAAATGTCATTATTTAAAGACATTCTTGTTATTTGAGTATATGTTTTAGTGTCTTTTAAAAGCTCATCACAAAACGAGGCAACGTCCTCGCCGGTAATGTCTAAAACTTGTTTTCCATCGATTACACTTTCTTCGAACATTTCAAGCAAATCACTTTGAAGTTTAATCATATCGTAGCCATCGCCGCCGCCTGAAAACCCCCACATATACTTTTGGATTTTTTCAAATACATATCTGTAATCATCAGGCAAAGTTTTTATCCTGTTTAAATACTCATGATATTCACGTTTGTCTTTTTTTATATTTTTGAGTGAATCAAGACCACTCTTTACAGTGTCGACGCTTTTTTTAATTAAATCAGACATTATTATCTCCCCTTAACTCATCTATTTTTGATGATATGAACTCCCACTTTGCCCAAAACCGTTTAAGTTCTTCCTGTCCTAAAGCGTTTAGTGAATAGAATTTTCTCGGTGGCCCCATATCAGATGGCTTTTTTATAGTATCTACAAGTCCATTTTTTTCAAGCCGCACTAAAATAGTATACACCGTTCCCTCAACAACATCATTAAATCCTAGAATATTTAGGCTCTTTGTAATTTCATACCCATACGTGTCGTGGCGGCTTATGATTTCAAGCACACAGCCTTCTAGTACACCTTTTAACATTTCAGTTATGTTGTCCATGTTATACTCCTTTACACTATACTAAGTATTACTTACTACCACTATATAATATCACAGAGTAGTGGACTTGTCAATATAAAAAAATAAATATTTTTTTAGTAAGTGTTTTTGCAGGTAACGGGTAAAGTGAATTTTTAAAGCGGTGGAGTTTTTGTATTTTTAGGGGGATTATCTTTAGCTTTTATGTAGTTTTTGCAGCTAGCTCTTCTTCTTTTTCAGGTGCTATAATAGAAAGAACTGCTTCATCTATTCTATGTTCTTTCATTTTTGTAACATTTATATGTAAAGAGCCGACCTCGAGTTCAAAGGCTGTTCCGTCTTCTGGAATAAAACCGTACTGAGCTAGCACCCAACCACCGAAGGTATCATAATCGTGGGTAGGCAGGGGAGTATTAAGCTTTTCTTTTACCTCGTCTAGTGAAACACTGCCATGTACACGCCACGTTAGTTCGTCTATTTGCTCTAGATTTGAGGTGGGGTTTGTACTTTGCATATCGTCTAAATCACCAACAAGTTGCTCTAGCAAATCGTTCATGGTGACGATACCTGACATGCCACCATACTCGTCTAATACCACTGCAAAGTGGTTATGGCTATTTTTCATCTGTGCAAACAACACATCTGCACAGACGCTTTCGGGTACGAAGTAAGCCGGCTTTACCGCTTCAAGTAAGACATTTTCACGAGAGCGATCTGTCAATCTATAATAGTCTTTGATGTTTAAAATACCGATTACATGGTCAACGGTTTCGTCGCAAATAGGGTAGAGAGTATGGCGACTTTCATTGATGGTTTTTTCCCATTCCTCGGCGGTTTCGTCCATCCAAAGCAGAGCAATTTCAGTTCTGTGTGTCGCAAATTCGCCAACAGTCAACCCATCAAACTCAAAAACATTTTGAATCATTTCACGTTCCACAAGGTCAATGACACCCTTTTCATTACCGACGTCTACCATCATGCGAATTTCCTCTTCACTGACTTCTTCGTCTTCCGAATTAGGGTCGATACCACAAAGGCGAAGTATCCCGTTTGTTGAGGCGGTAAGTAACCAGACTAGTGGGGCAAAGAGCTTAGAAATAGCACTGATTAGTCCGGACATTCCAAGGGCCAATGCTTCCGCTTTTTTCATAGCGATACGCTTAGGAACTAGCTCGCCAAACACTAAAGTAAAGTAGGAAAGAATTAGTGTAATCACGATAACGGAAACTGTGTCTAAGGTGGCGACTGGCACGCTAACGCCAAGAGAGACTAACCACGTAACCAACTTATCAGAAAAATTATCGGCGGCGAAAGCACTTCCTAAAAATCCAGAAAGAGTAATTGCTACTTGTATGGTAGCTAAAAATCGGGCAGGCTGACTAGTAAGGCGAGCGAGGCGTACCGCACGTTTATCACCCGCAGCTGCCATTCGTGCTAATTTGTTGTCGTTCATAGAAATTACAGCGATTTCCGCACAAGCAAAAACTGCATTGAGAGCTATGAGTAGTATTTGTAAAAGAATTTGCCATAGAATTGGGTCTTTCAAAATTGTTCCTCCTATTATTTTAAAAATGACTTATTTAGTGTCGACCCTCTAACTATCTTAGTAGCTTTTGAAAACGCAAAAAGGCATACCCACTGCCGCAAAAACAGCGTGGATATGCCTTGAAGATTAAGTTATATTTTAATAATCGGTGGTGACTGCTACCGACGTCATCGTCCATTGAGAACAAACGCCCTTTCTTAAGTGATACAATATCAACAAGTAGATATTGTAATTTAAAATGCTGTGCGAAATTTTGCTACGCAAAAGCCGCACAACGCAAATTATATCGGTGATATAATATTATATTAGCATATCATAACGAAAATGTCAATTTCAAAAATATATAAAACAGAAAAAACATTATATTTTCTTAATAAATATTTAATTATGACAAAAATATTGACAAAATGAATATCATTTGTTAAAATGAGATAAAGATTATAGTTTTATAATATGAAAAGCAAAACACTACTAAAACAAACTAAAAATGACAACAACAGCTTTTTAGTTATTAAAGCCAAAAAAATAATGATAACAGTCTGGCACGAAAAAAAGTAAACTTTTTGTGTGCTGACGAAAAGAAAAAGGAAGGACTATAAAAATGAAAAAACTCAAAATTCTTAACTTTATAACGCTTTTATTTATTATTGTGCTTGAAATTTTACCATGGGGAGCTGTATGTAATTTTAAAGCAGGACCCTCTTCAGCAGCGTCCGAGGTGCGTAAAACTTTTTCTTATTTTGATTTAACACCGTTTGGATACGCCAATTTTGGACCGTTTTTAACAGCTATTTTGTCGTGTATAATCGCTTTATTATTAGTTATTGCGTTATTTATCACCATAAAAAAGCCCTACATAAATGCTATATTTACTTTGTCGGTTGCAGCTTTAATAACTTCTATAGCACCAATATTTTACGGACTTCATTTTTATTCTATTACCGGAATGATAATTTCATTATTAATTCTTGTTTCAATTGTTTTATGTATACTAATGAAAGCACGAATAAGATGATTATTTTCTCTATAAATAAAAGCACTTGTTCTTGATATAGGTAAAAACAATTTTTTAAGTTAAAATATTATCCGTACTCTAAAAAAGAGTACGGATTTTTTAAATCGGTAATAAGAGATTAAGGCGATTTACTTGGTGGAGCTTTTAGGCTTTAGTAGTTATTAGAAGTTTTCTACCGTTACTTTTTTTCCAATCTTAGAAATTTCTTTTGCTAAATCATTTATAAGGTTTAGCTTTAAGCCTAGTGAAACTGGCATTCCAGGATTTTGGTGAGCAGGATTAAGCGCTCTACCCACTAAAAAACGCACTTCTGTGCAGTCGTCTAAAATGAGCTTTGTTAATCTTGTTGCACCATCTTTATGATTTAGAGTAAAAGCTTGAGAGTGATTAGCGGAATCGTCTGTAAATCCTCGTACATATTCAAGACACTTTCCTAACGTCAATACTCCTTCTGTTACTAAATCTATTCCTTGAATTTTCGCTGTTGGCGGAATAGCAGGGTTATCGTAGTTTATTTCAACATCAAGTTCCTTGCCTGTTATTTTACTGACAATTTGCGAAGTTGTGCCACCACAAACTGCTTTAAGACCGTCTGAATACATAAGTTTATCAACAACGATTTTATCAAGTTCAGGATTAACCGGCGGACCCACCATAATTGTGAGCGGTCGTGC
>JAVWHI010000123.1:0-3652 GCA_036640155.1 Oscillospiraceae bacterium
GAATGTTTTGATTTAATTTTTTGTATCATTATGAACAATTATCGCAGTTACCTAAAAAACTGACTGTAACGCAAATCGCTAAAAGCTCTAACGCTAGAACTATAACTACTCAAAAAGTCACGCCCAGATTTTTAAGTAGTAGTGAAATGACACCATCACAAAAAGGACTAGCTTTACATGCGTTTATGCAATATGCTGATTTTAGTAATGCAAAAATAAGCGTGAAAGATGAAATTAATAGGCTTTTTGAAAACCGCTTTATTAGTAAATCGCAAGCAGATTCAATTAACGTAAAAAAAATAGAGGCGTTTTTGCAAAGCGGTTTATTTAATAGAATTATGAACGCCAGTAAAGTGTACAAAGAATACAAATTCAATTATGAAATAGATGCCGGGGAAGTGTTTAGCGGTATTGCTGGCGAGTTTAAAGACGAGAAGATTTTGATTCAGGGAATAGCCGACTGTATAATTGTTGAGGAAAATATGATTACTATAATTGACTATAAAACCGATTACGAAAGTTCACAGCAGGTATTAATAAATCGTTATCAAAATCAGCTTCAGATTTACAAACAAGCACTCCAACAAGAACTGCAAATGCCGGTTAGAGAATGTCTTCTTTATTCTACACATCTTGAAACTCAAATTAGTGTCAGTGCTAATAATTAGTATTTTTTTAGTATACATCACTTTTAAAAGTGAAAAATTTAGTTAATACAATTTATCGACTATTTCTTTAAAAACTGGTGAAGCGGAAGCATTTCCATTATCACCATCTTCGTTTAAAACTGTGATGACATATTTAGGATTGTCTGCCGGGAAAAAGCCGCAAAACCATGCCCTAACTATTTCTTTTTGCCCAGAAAAAATACCAGTTTGCGCCGTTGCAGTTTTGCCACCGGCAGTAGATAATGTTGGCTTTGCATTTTGGTCGTAAACGTCCATAACGCAGCTTATAAGATAGTTTTTTATAGTAGCAGCGACGTCACTAGATAATGCGTGAAGTGGAGCGGCCTGTTTTTGTTTATCGATTATATCTAATCCATTTTCAGTAAAACCTTCAACAAGACTAGGTGCATATAAACTCCCATTATTTACAACAGCACATATCATTTGGCTTAACTGAATTGGTGTTGCCATCAAAACCCCTTGACCGAATCCAAAGTTTGCAACGTCAGCCGGGTTATAAAGTTGCTGTAAAGTCGGTAGATATCCGGCACTAGAGATGAGTGAGGGAGCTAAAACGGTCGGTTTTCCAAAGGACAAGTCACTTGCCATATCTAAAAACGACTTTTTATCGAGCATTCCGGCTAGATTAATGTAATATGGATTGCAAGACATTTCGAGTGCAGTTTTCATGTTTAAAGTACCATGACCACTTTGTTTGTGACAGTTAAACTGTTGACCGCAAACGTCAATACTTCCTTTACAGCAATAGCTTGTGGCGGTATCTATTTTTTGGGTTAGTGCCTGTGCAAGGGTAACAATTTTAAATGTAGAGCCAACATTATAACTTAATAGTGCGCGGTTTATAAGGGGCTTATTTTCGTTATCTTTCATCTGACTTGATAGGCGATTTACATTAATTGAAGGAAACGAACAGCTTGCACGTATTTTTCCTGTGGAGGGTTCCATTACAACAATAGCGCCTTTTTTAATATACTTATTTCCAACTTCTTCACATATAGATTGTACTTTTTTATCAAGAGTTAAAACAACTCCGGCTTGTGTTTGTGAGGCAAGAGTTATTTGAGCATTACTTCCAAAAAGTGGTCTTCCGACA
The DNA here is from genome assembly GCA_036640155.1 of Oscillospiraceae bacterium. Classification (GTDB taxonomy): domain Bacteria; phylum Bacillota; class Clostridia; order Oscillospirales; family Ruminococcaceae; genus JAVWHI01. Next base: position 1,783 of record JAVWHI010000123.1, read on the forward strand.
CCGTCGACTTGGTATGATATTGTTGTTTTTGATGATTGACGGTTAAGGTATTCGTTAAATGATTTTTCAATGCCTGTGACACCATTATTTTGGGCGTCGGTATATCCGACGATATGAGAAGCGAGTTGTGTTTCATCAGTACGCACTTTTTCGCTTATAATATCAACGAAAGGTATACTAATGTTACTTGAATTAACACCGACTAAAAATGGCTTACCGGTTTTTATTAGGGCATTAATGTCTTCCTTTGAATCAAGTATACTGCTTGAAGTTAGCTGTGGAATATTTTCAGGACATGGCATAACTGCAGCCATTAATTTTTCTTTTGTATTGACAAGTGGGTTTAGATAGCAGTCGTAAATCATAGCACGATTTGGCTTTGTTGAAATGGAGTAACTACCTTGATTTTTTTCGGCACTCAGGTATTTAGGTGAAGTCATGATATAAGCTACCCTCATATAAAGCACAGACAAAAGTACTGCAAGTGTACCAAATATTATTACAAGTCTTTTTTTCATGTGAAATCGCTTTCTTAAATAAATAGTTATTAAAAACCGTTGGAAAAAATTTTAAAACAAACATATATAGTTTTACCTAAAAAGCATGGATATATGACGGCAAATTGCACTTATTTAAAGAAAATTTAAAAATAACTGAATTATCTCTTGTAATTACGCTAAAAAAATGGCAAAATAAGAATAGCATTAATTGATTGAAAGGAAAATGATATCTATGGCACATGAACTAGTTTTGATACTGGACTTTGGTGGACAGTATAACCAGCTGATTGCTCGCCGAGTGCGAGATTGTAATGTATATTGTGAGGTTAAGTCTTATAAGACCTCAATAGAAGAAATAAAACTGTTAAATCCAAAAGCAATCATATTTACAGGTGGTCCTAACAGTGTATATTTAGAGGAATCGCCGACAATTTCAAAAGAAGTATTTTCACTTGGAATACCTATTTTGGGAATATGTTATGGTGCGCAATTAATGGCATATCTTTTGGGAGGACAAGTTTCAACAGCAATAACACGAGAATATGGCAAAACAAAAACGATGTTAAATTCAGACTGCTTACTGTTTAAAGGAATTAATCAAAGTGTTACAACGTGGATGAGCCACACTGATTTTATTTCAAGACTTCCTGATGGTTTTCTAGCAACAGCACGTTCAGCGACATGCCCGGTTGCAGCTATGCAAAACCCACAAAAGAAGCTTTATGGTTTGCAATTTCATCCAGAAGTACTGCATACGCAAAACGGAATAAAAATGCTTTCAAATTTCTTGTTTGAAGTTTGTAACTGTACCGGAGATTGGACCATGGGTAACTATGCTACTACAGCAATTGAGACAATAAAGGAAAAAGTAAAAGGCGGAAAAGTACTTCTAGCATTATCAGGTGGAGTGGATTCATCGGTTGCTGCGGCGTTGTTAGCAAAAGCTGTTGGCAATCAACTTACGTGCATATTTGTTGATCATGGATTAATGCGTAAGAATGAAGGCGACGAAGTTGAAAAAGCCTTTCAGGAATGGGATATTAATTTTATAAGAGTTAACGCACAAAAACGCTTTTTGGATAAACTTGCCGGAGTTGAAGACCCTGAAACGAAGAGAAAGATAATAGGGGAAGAGTTCATACGAGTTTTTGAAGAGGAAGCAAAAAAAATAGGGACTGTTGATTATCTTGCGCAAGGCACAATTTATCCGGACGTTATTGAGTCTGGTGTTGGTGACGCTGCTGTAATAAAAAGTCATCATAATGTTGGAGGACTGCCTGATTATGTTGATTTTAAAGAAATCATTGAGCCACTGCGTTTACTTTTTAAAGATGAAGTAAGAAAACTAGGACTAGAACTTCATTTAGCTG
>JAVWHI010000123.1:3662-4142 GCA_036640155.1 Oscillospiraceae bacterium
AGTTTGGAGACAGCCTTTTCCAGGACCTGGACTTGCTATTAGAGTTATCGGTGAAGTAACCAAGGAAAAACTTGACATTTTGCGTGATGCAGACTTTATATTCCGTGATGAGATAGCTAAGGCAGGACTTGACCGAGATATTCATCAATACTTTGCTGTTTTAACGTCTATGCGTTCAGTTGGAGTTATGGGTGATGGTAGAACTTATGACTTTACTCTTGCGTTGCGAGGCGTGACTACAACAGATTTTATGACTGCTGATTTTGCTCGCATACCATATGATTTATTAGCAACAATTTCTGCACGAATCGTAAATGAAGTTAAGTCCATTAACCGCATTGTCTATGATATAACTACAAAACCCCCCGCTACAATCGAGTGGGAGTGATATTAACCGGCTTTGATGTGCCGAAAAAGCCAGTATTCATGCGGGTTTTCGAGGAGTTGATAACTCCCGTGACAACACTTTGACAACATCTG
>JAVWHI010000124.1:0-4033 GCA_036640155.1 Oscillospiraceae bacterium
AAAACTCATGTTCAGTATTAAGCTTTTTAATGTGCGATAACAAAGGCTCACGAAATCCTGCAAAAGCCAAAACAATTACAAAATCGCCAAATTGTTGGCAAGCCTGCGCATATGTTAAAACTTTAAATCCGCAAAAGCTATGACCTCTTACAAATTCATCGCTTGCAAAAAAACCACTTATTTTAATATTGTACACTTCAAAAACACGCATTATTTTTAATGCACCGTCGCCCATTCCATAAATTAAAATTGGTTTATTGCACTGCTTTAACACCTGCCAAACTGAAGTGCTTTCGCTTAATAACTCTATCATAGTTTTTAACTTCTCCTATTATTAGGTATAATAATAAGGCGAACACGATAATGTTCGCCTTATAAAAATTTTGGTCTTTATGCTAAACCGCAATCATCATAGTCTTTCCATTTTTCATGATATGCTTTATCACTCATATATCGATATATTATATAAGCCGCTGCGCTTGCTATAACTGCAATTCCTAATAAAAATGAAATAATTGGCATCTGTTTTTTTTCAACTTCGATTTTTTCTGAGGCTTTCATAACTTCGCCCTCCTAAATTTATATTATTAATTGGTTAAATGAATGATATAATAACTATACATATAATATACTCAATTTTTGTAAAAAAGTCAAGTCATATATTATTATTTATTCTGTAACTGTCTGTGAAGATGTCGGGGATGACGTATCGGTGCGAGGCGGTATTTGTGCCGGTGGCTGTGAATTTACATCAGTAGAACTTGTCTGAGGTGCATCACTACTCGGTGTAGAGACTGGTGGTTGTGGCTCAGGCGGTTTTTTAGAGTCTTCATATGCTAGGAGTATTGGTCTAATCATACGTGAAGCGTTTCCACCGTCTTCTAAAATACACGAAATTGAAATTTCAGGGTTAGATACCGGCGCAAACGATAAAAATCCGTTATTAAAACGATCCGTACCCGTTTGTGGAGTTCCTGTTTTTACTGCAACATCATAGCCTAAATCAGTTAGCTGATAAGGATGCCCTATCGTTTTTCCACCCATTGTCATACCTTTTGATATAATATCATAATTTGCCTGCGTAAGTTCAAATTGTGATGCGATTTGTGGCTCGATGTTTTTTAAAACTGTTTTTTGATCATACGATAAAATCGATTTCGTTAAATGCACATTATAGCGTGTTCCTTTATTAGCTAAGGTCGCCGCTTGCAACGCCATTTGTAAAGGAGTTACCGCTGTGTCAAGCTGACCTATTGCCGCTTGTGCTATGTTACCGGGATACCAGATTTGTCCTTTACTTTGAGAGTATTCTGGAGACGAAAGGTTGCCTCTTTGTTGATACTCGCCCGTTTTTTTGTCGTAATCCAGTTCAAACCCTGTTTTTTGTGCTAATCCCAACATTCCAGCGTAATGATTCATTTTGTCTATTCCCATAATTCTTCCAAGTTCAAAGAAATAAATATTACAAGAATATTGCAATGCAGTGAAAATATTTGTTGCCCCTGAGTGGTGGTCACGCAAACAACTAGGCGTGTAAGAAGGAGCGAAATACATGTACTTTCCGGTGCAATTAAAAGTCGAATTTGCACTGATTATGTTTTCCGTCAAGCCACCAGCGGCAAGTGCTGTTTTAAATGTTGAGCCTGGTCTATATGTCGCTTGATAGTCACGACTGTACTGTGGATTGCCTTCTAAAGCACTTAGTTGAGCAGGCGTTGCGTTAATGTCATAATATGGATATGAAACCGAGGCTAAAACTCCGCCGGTTTTTGTGTCTAAAACAACAACAGAGCCTGCTTTACACTCACGTGTTCCTGCTTTTCGTGTGGAATTATAAGATGCAATATGCTCACTTAAAATTTGCTGTACCTTTTTTTGAAACTCATAATCTAGTGATAGCATAACTGTGTTTCCGGGAATAGGTTGTGTGGTTTGCTCAACGCTTAAAACTTTTCCTTTTGGGCTATGCGTAACAGACATAACGCCATTTTTTCCACGCAGTTCATCTTCAAGAGCTTCTTCTATTCCGCCTTTTCCTACAGTATCTCCAAGACTATATTTTTTATTAAGATAATAGTCTTTATCATCAGCATATATAGGTCCAACGCCACCTATAAGATGTGCTGCAACGTCGCCGCTAACATATTGGCGCATTGCCTCTTCAACAACAGTGACACCAACAAGTTCGTCACTCAACTCTTTTAAAATAGCGACCGTTTTTGCATCAATATCTTGTGTAACAGTATAACGATTATACCGTGAAAAATCCTTTTGCACCATTTCGTATCGAATACCTGCAATTTTTCTTTGGTATTCTGGAGTATAGTCGTTAATATCATTATCTTTTATTAATTTATCCAAACAGTTTTGTGCAGTAGCATAATCGTTAAGACGTAGTTTGGATTTTAGCCTTGCTACTTCTTTTTCGGAATTTGCTAAAAATTCATAGGGAGCTTGCGGCGTGATTGGAAGGTTATCTATCCATGTTTCATCATTGTTTTCTAAAACTTTAAGAAGTTTATATATTACTTCGTTTTCCGTTCCCTTTTTAAGAAAGCTGTAGTCTAAAACAACGCTAAAAACAGCTTTATTTGTTGCTAATACGACACCTTTTTGGTCAACTATCTCGCCTCTAGCGGCTTTTATCGTTATATTTGTATAAGCGTTTTTTTGAGCTAACAACAGGTTTTTTTCTCCTTCGACAATTTGAAACTGTAATAGACGCATACCGGTTACAATTAGTGATAAAATAACCAATCCAATAAGAACGTATATTCTTACATTGTAATTAAACTTTTTTGAAGTTGTTTTTGCCAATTGCAGACCCTCCCGTCGTTAGAATAAGACTATTTATGTTCTTATAATCCTATTTAATTTTGTTGCAATTAATTTAACAATTAAAAACGTAAGCGGTGCAATGAGAATTGTATAAATTGCATTTGGTATAATTTGATGAAGTAAAATTAAATGTATACCGGGGTATTTCCAGATTATATAATAAAACAAAAAGTCCAAAGCACCCTGTACTGTGAGCGTAATTGCACAAAATGCAAGTGAATTAACAAGTTTTGTTCTTATAAGATAAGTGCAAAAAAGCGATATTCCTGTACAGCAGCACAGCAGTATAATAGCATTAAATCCCAAAAGTTTATCGGAAGAAATATCCCAAAAAAGGCCACCTAGCATACCAAACAGTGCAGCTGAAAACGGTTTTTCATACATTGCTACACAAACAACAAGTGCTACTATTAAAATTGGTTTTGCACCAAAAATCACAAATAAATTAGGCGTTGTTTGCAAAGCGTAAAGTATGAGTAGCAAGAGGACATATATAAACCATTTAACAAATGGTTTCCATTTATCTGAAAGATGATGTGCCATAAGTAAATTGCAAAGCTCAACTAGTGTGGGTTTTATTTTAAAACGAGCTTTGTCGCCTCCTCTTCCCATTATTAAAGTGTTTATTATTACTTTAGATAATCAACCATAACGCTACCTTGACCTAAGAAATCCGTAACAATATAGCAAGTTTTTAAGTTTTTAACATCAGAAACTGGCGTTATTAACGCCAACATTGTTACACCGTGGCTTTGAGTTTTAACTTCCTTGACCGTTCCAATTGGTACTCCTTTAGGGAAAATCCCACCCGACCCAGCAGTTATAATAATGTTATCTTTGACAATTTTAGTTTCTTGTGAAAGAATCGACATTTTTGTTATTCCATCTTGTGCTAAAGTTAAATCACCAGCAACAATTCCTAGCTCCTTTGTTGCCATTTCCATAACACTAACTTCAATTTCAGGGCTTAATATTGTCTTAACTCTTGAACTAATGGCGCCAACCTCACTGACAATCCCAACAATACCGGCATCCGTTATAATCGGGTCTTTTGGCGACACACCATTAAGTGAGCCTTTGTCTATTATAAAAGAGCCATATCTGTCGTTTGGGTCACGGCTTATAATCACAGCAGGTTCAACGCTAAAATCAGGATATATTTCTTTTATCCCTGCAATCTTTTTAAGCTGTTCAT
>JAVWHI010000125.1:0-3986 GCA_036640155.1 Oscillospiraceae bacterium
TGATATTTTAGAAAATAAAGACGTAGCTGTAAAAATTTTAAAAGACGAATTTCTATCAAATGAGGATTTTAAACGTCGCTTTAGAAATGAATCAAAGGCAATTGCGGTTTTATCACATCCAAACATTGTAAAAATTTATGATGTTGGATTTTCTGATCAAATTCAATTTATTGTAATGGAATTTATTGATGGAATAACTTTAAAAGAGTATATTCAACAACAAGGAACAATAAAATGGAAAGAAGCAGTACATTTTTGCGTTCAGATTTTACGTGCTTTGCAACACGCACACGATAATGGAATAGTTCATCGTGATATAAAACCTCAAAATATAATGCTTTTACAAGATGGCACTATCAAAGTCATGGACTTTGGAATTGCTCGCTTTGCAAGAGAAACAGGAAAAACAATTTCTGATAAAGCTATCGGCTCTGTACATTATATAAGTCCAGAACAAGCACGTGGCGAGGCAACTGACGAAAAATCAGATGTTTATTCAATAGGCGTTATTTTATACGAAATGCTTACTGGTTCTTTACCTTTTGATGGTGATACACCTGTAGGTATTGCTATCAAGCAAATGCAAATGGAACCTGCAATGCCACGTTCAGTAAACCCTTCAATACCTGAAGGTTTAGAAGAAATTATTATTCGTGCAATGCAAAAAGACCCTGAGCTAAGATATCAAAGTGCTGCTGAAATGCTAAGAGATATTGATGAATTTAAACAAAATCCTAGTGTAGTATTTGAATATAAATATCTAAACCAAGATGGAACAACAAAATATTTTGACAAAGTTGGAGCAGCTCCTATTGATGTTGCAGATGATGCAGAAAAAGCTCCTGAAAAGAAATCATACACTATGCCTATACTAATTGGTATAACTGTAACGTGTGTTATGGTTGCGTTATTTGCTGTTTTCATCTTCTTTAAAGGACTAGGTAATAAGCCTAGTGAAGTCGTTATGATGGATTTAAAAGGCAAAACAGTTGAAGAAGCAAAAGCTTTAATGCCTGATCTTAAATTTGTTATTTCGGATAACGAATTGTCTGATGAATACGATATTGATATGATTATATCGCACAATCCAGAAAAAGACACTAAAGTTAAAGTAGGCTCAGAAGTAAAACTTGTTGTTAGTTCAGGTATGGATACTATAAAAATGCCTGACTATGTTAATGCTACAGCCGCAGATGCAAAAGCAAAGATTGAAAAACTTGGCTTAAAAGCAAACATAATAAGCAAATTTAGTAGCGACGTTGCCTCCGGAAACGTAGTTAATACAGACCCAGAAGCTGGTGAAATGCTTAAAAAAGGCGATACCGTCAAAATTTTTGTAAGTTCAGGTCCTGCTGATATGCCAACTGAAGTTCCGAGCGTTTTAGGTTTAACTGAGGCAGCTGCACGAACTGAATTAACCAATAAAGACTTCAAAGTTGTTGTAGGTGAACCAGTTGAGAGTGACTCTCCAAAAGGTACTGTTGCTAAACAAAGTGAAAAACCAGGCTCTAAGATTCAAAAAGGTGCAACAGTAACAATTCATCTTAGCACCGGTGTAATTGCACCTGTTAAAAAAGAAGCAAAAATTATTGTGAAAAAGCCATCTTCGTTAAAGTTAGAAGACAAACAGTATCAATTTACTATCTGGGATAAAAACGGTAATAAAATAGGTACAGAGTCGTGTAATTTAAAATTTGCAGATGAAATTGAATTTACTATTTCTAATGAACTAAAAGGCAAACTTGAAGACAAAGTTGATGTAAGAATTACAGTTATGATAGACAAAGAAAATAAAGACTTTGCTAAATATAGTGTTGACTTTACAGGTGATAAACCAACTGTAAAAGAAGTTTCAAAGCCGAATTATTCAGTTTTTGATGATAAATCCTCAAGCTCATCAGATACTGAGGATACTTCATCAGATACAAGTAAGCCTGATCCAATTCCACATCCTCAAGGATAAAGCATGCAAACTATGGAATATGATAATATTGATGGTTTAATATTAAAAGCTATTGGTGGTTTCTATTATGTTGAAACCACCAATGGTATATATGAATGCAAAGCTAGAGGAGTTTTCAGAAATATTGATGTTTCACCGCTTGTTGGCGATAACGTTAAAATCGACATACAGGATAATATGAAAGGCATAGTTGTAGAAATATATCCACGTAAAAATGATTTTATGCGTCCTCCAATGGCGAATATTGATACACTGTTTATAATTGCATCAATTATTGACCCTGCACCAAGCTTTTTAGTTTTAGATAAGCTTATAGCAGTTTGTGAGTACAAAAATATAGAGCCTGTTATTGTTTTAACAAAATTAGACCTTGCTAATTGCAAAGACATAGAAAAAATTTATGTTAATGCTGGACTCACAGTTATTTTACCTTATGACAATAATTGCTCAAATTATAGCAAGATATATTCGCTTATGGAAGGTAAAAAGTGTGCTTTTATTGGTAATACCGGTGTAGGTAAATCCACACTTTTAAACAATATGTTTCCAAAACTCTGTTTGCAAACAGGGGAAATAAGCACAAAACTTGGCAGAGGTCGTCACACGACACGTCAAGTAGAACTGTTTAAGATTGAGGATCTCAATTCGTATATTGCAGATACGCCTGGTTTTGGTACAATGGATATCCAAAAATATCAGACAATACGTAAAGAAGAACTTTCACTTTGCTTTAGAGACTTTTTACCGTATATAAACGATTGCAAATATACCGGTTGTTCACACACGGTAGAAAAAGGGTGCAGCGTTTTAAAAGCACTGTATGATGGAGAAATTGAACCTTCTCGGCACAATAGTTATAAAGAAATGTATTTGCAAGCAAAAGATTTAAAAGAATGGGAATTAAAATAGAAATTAGAATAGTCTTAATAAAAGCAATGGTAACTACAAATTTGTAGTTACCATTGCTTTTATTAAGACGTTTTTTGGTTTGTAACAAAAAAACGAGGGAAGCATACAATATAGTAAAAGTGAATTTGGTGGTATGCTTAATGAAAATGGGACAATTTTTTAGAGGAGGGAACACAAGCCGGCTAATTCTTATACTAATTGGCATTCTTTTTATTGGAATTGCATTATGTTCATACAGGTTTTTGTTATTTTTAGCTGGATTTTGCATGATTTTTTTCGCAGTATGTTCTAAATGAAAAATAGGAGGTCATTTTATGAAAGTTGTTGTTATTAAAAGCCCGAAATTCCTTTGCGGAATGTTAAAATTTATTTTTAAAATAAAAAAAGATGAATAATTTTTTCTAAAGAAAGGTCTAGTAGCTCACTTCATGTTGTAAAATGTTATAGTTATCCTAAAAATATATGATTTTTACAATAGAAGTTATTATTACATAAATAATCCGACCGAGAAAAAACATCTCGGTCGGATTATTTTATGTTTAAAACATATCCTTTAATTTATCCATGAAATTCTTGCGTTTTTCATAATTATGTTCATTTAAAGTAGCCTCGAAGTGCTTTAAAGACTCACGTTGTTCTTTGTTTAGTGACTTTGGTACCTCAATTGTAACTTGAACAAATTGGTCGCCACGTCCTCTACCATTTAAACGTTGTACGCCTTTTGTGCGTAGTCTAAATACTGTACCCGGTTGAGTTCCTTCGGGCATATCATATTTCACATTTCCATCAATAGTTGGAACAGTTAGTTCGTCTCCAAACACTGCTTGAGAATAAGTTACTGGTATTTCACACCAAACATCGTATCCCTCACGTCTAAAAATAGGGTCAGGACGTACTGAAACCGTTATGTTTAAATCACCGTTAGGTCCACCATTGATACCAGCGTCTCCTTGTTCACGTACTGAAAGCGTTTGTCCGTCATCAATTCCGGCAGGAATATTAATAGAAACGCTTTTTGTCGTTCTAACCTTGCCACTGCCATTACATTTAGCACATGGCTGCTCTATAACTTTTCCATTACCACCACAAGATGAACAAACACGTGTAGATGACA
>JAVWHI010000126.1:0-3933 GCA_036640155.1 Oscillospiraceae bacterium
GTGACCCTCTGCTTGTAAGGCAGATGCTCTCCCAGCTGAGCTATGCTCCCACAACCTTCGTTGGCAAGACTTACTTGACAACGTAATTTATTATACAATATATTCTTCGCCTTGTCAACTGTTTTTTAAAAAAAATTTATTTTTTTAGAATTTTTTTAACTTCTCACTGAAATTTATCCACTTTTACTCTAAATCACGACTTTGCTCTTTTTAAAATCGACATGATTTCTTCTTTTGAAAAATGGTACTTCTTATTGCAAAAGTGACAGCAAACTTCTGTTTCTTCTTGCTCATCATGAAGTTGCATTAACTCAGTTTCGCCTAAACTTATAAGTGCTTTTTCTATGCGGTTTCTATTACAATCACATACATACGCTGTAGAATTTTCATCAAGTACATCAGGATTTAACCCGTCTAACAACATCTCACACACCTCTTGCGGTGTTTTGTTTTTTGCAAAAAGCGAAGATACTGGTGGCATTTTTTTAACGTTTTCTTCTAAAATATCTATGCAGCTTTCATCTGCAAATGGTAACAATTGTACTAAATATCCACCCGCTGATTGTACACTTAAATCAGGGTTAATTAAAACTCCAAGCCCACATACTGTCGGTATTTGCTCGCTAATTGCATAATACTGCGTAATGTCTTGAGCTATTTCGCCGGATACAATCTGAATTTGTCCTATATATGGCTCTTTTAAACCTAAATCTTTTATTACACTTAACGTTCCATCTACCCCAACTGCACCTTTTACGTCAAGTTTACCTTCAGCATTTAAGTCTAACTCCACTAGTGGATTAACTACGTCCGCTTTTACATTACCATGATAATCCGATACCGCTATTAACGTTCCAGTAGGTCCATTTCCATTCATTCGCAGTGTTAGCGTATCATTTTCGCCCTTTAACATATACCCCATTATCGACGCCGCTGTTGCTAGTCTTCCTAACGCTGCTGTCACAACCGCTGACGTAGTATGGACTTTCTCAATTTCTCCAACAATGTCTGCCGAGTCTATTGCACAAACGACAACACTACCGTCTTTTGAAATCATTCTAACTATTTTTCCCATAAAGTTTACTCCTTAGTAGTTACATAAACCAATCGTTGCGACGTTTCACTCGGTGGAAAAAAACTATCATCATCATATACATTAAGTAGTTTTAATCCGGCAACATCAATCATTTTTAATATTTGTTTATGTGAATATGCTCGCTCTTTAAAATTTTCACTGTACCGTGAATACGTTTTATCTTCATTTGTGCAAAAAAAGTCAAGCGATATTTCAACAATTCCTTCATTTTGCACGTTGTTTTGCCATACACAAAATACTTCCTCATAATCATACACAAACGCATTATCAGCAAGTATATTTTCGTGTTTATATAGTGTGTTTACATCAAATAAAAATAGTCCGCCTGCGTTTAAAAATAAACTCACCTTGTTAAATACGTCTTGTAAAACTTTTTTATCAGTTATATGATTTAATGTATCAAGTGTGCTTATTGCAACATCTATAGTGCCATATAAATCTAATTTATCTATTGATTGACATAAATACATTATGTCACTTCCTGATAAAAATTTCTTGTCCATTGCACAATTTAACATTTCACATGAATTGTCAACGCCAATAACGTCAAACCCTAGCTTTGCAAATTCTTCACACATGCTACCAGTTCCACAACCCAAATCAACTAAGATTTTACCGTCATTTGGGTGAAGATTAATGATTTTATTAAAATATTCTGCACGCTTTTTATAATCAACATTGTCTGTTAATTTGTCGTAAAATTGTGCAAATTTGTGGTAACTACTCATCTTTTCCTGACAGCCTTTCAAAAACTACACTGTATCCGTCACAGCCATAAATAAGTGAACGATTAACTCTGCTTATTGTTGCAGTACTAGCTCCGGTATTTGCAACAATATCACTGTAAACACGATTTTCACTAAGCATTTTTGCGACTTGTAAACGTTGTGACATCGCTTTTAACTCGGGAATTGTGCATAAATCTTCAAAAAAATTACAACATTCATCACGTGTTTTAAGCTCCATTATTGCATCCATTAAAAATTCAACGTTTTTTTCTCTTAGCTTACTATTCATTAAAATCCCCCCACTTTTTTGTAATACCTTTTGTATTACATATCTCACTTTACCATTTTAACATATAAAAGTGTAAAAGTAAACAATAGCTAAAAATAATTTTAGTCTATTATTCAAGTCCTTTTAATGCGGCGATTTCGGCTTTATCAAGTCTTATTTGTGCGTCTTTAATGACTTTTATGTCGTTTTTATTGTATATTTTAGGTGCAGCATCTTGGTTAGCTTCCAATCGCACCTTTAACATTCCTGTTAATATATTCGCTTCAATAACATTGCCTTTTCCATCTGCTGTTTCAATATATGCACCAACTTTTGGCGTGATTTTAAGTAGTTCTTCATATACATCTTGTTCGTACTTTAAGCAGCACATCAGTCTGCCGCAAGTCCCGGAAATTTTAGTAGGATTTAGTGATAGTCCTTGTTCTTTAGCCATTTTTATTGAAACTGGTTGGAACTCTCCTAAAAAACTCGAACAGCAAAAAGGTCTGCCACACATTCCTAAACCGCCTAGCATTTTTGCTTCGTCACGCACGCCAATTTGTCGTAATTCTATGCGTGTTCTGAAAATTCCTGCTAAATCCTTGACTAGTTCACGAAAGTCTACTCTACCATCAGCTGTGAAATAAAACAAAATTTTATTACAGTCAAATGTGTATTCAACATCAACAAGTTTCATATCAAGCTTGTGTTTTTCAACTTTTGCCTGACAAATGTGAAGTGCCTCTTGCTCTTTTACTTTATTGTTTTTTATAACTTCAAGGTCATCACTATTTGCAAGTCTTATAACTTTTTTTAATGGTGATACTATCTCGCCCTCATTAATTTGTCTATTTGCTAAGACTATATCTCCGCATTCAATACCTCTTACAGTCTCCACAACCACCTTTTGACCCGTCACTAATTTTATATCGTTTGGATCAAAATAATATACTTTGCCTACATCTTTAAAACGAACTCCTACTACTTCAGTCATATATAATTCCTTTCAGGGATTTATTGTTTTATCCACCTAATTATTGATTGTAAATATATTTGAACAAACCCAATTTATAACCAGTTGCAGTGACATATTGGATTCAATATTTTCTTTTGCCATAATAGTAACGTCAATTAATGCAAGGATTTGGTTTTGTGTCAACTTAAACGCAAGCCTTGATATAATTTCATTTGAAACTACTTTTTCACCTATTTGCAGTAATAACGCATCTTTAAACAAGGTTGCTAGTTGCTCCATGACACCTAAAAACATTGCCTTATCATTTTTACACTCGCTAAAACCTACTAGCATATCATACTCACACGAATTAACTATAGCACCTACTAGTGACAGCGCTATTTTAACGCACTGAGCATAGTCACCATTAGATAAAATGTCTATTCCTTTTTTGATGTTTCCACCGGCTAAACTAATAACGCTTTCTATCTCTTGAGTTGTATTTTTAGTACAAATATCAGTTAAAGCACGTAAACACACCTGGTCACTAACATTATTTAATGAATAACACATACACCGTGAAAGTATTGTTGCAGGTAATGACGCCTTATTTGGAGCAGTTAAAATAAACTTTACATGCTCTGGTGGCTCTTCTAATACCTTTAAAAATGCGTTGAATGCACCATTTGTCATATTTTGTGCGTTGGGTAAAACATAAACTTTAACCGCACTCTCATTTGGCAAAATGTAAGCCTCTGCTCTGATTTTGCGTATCGTCTCAATGTGAAATGAATTTTTTGTGTTCATTCCATCATACATGTAAAAATCAGGATGTGTACCCTCAAAAACTTTCTTACAGCTCGTACATTTATAGCATGGCTTTACT
>JAVWHI010000127.1:0-3905 GCA_036640155.1 Oscillospiraceae bacterium
GATAACATTGTTTGTTTCTTCAAAAGCCATTGATGCTGCTGTTTATGGACTCTCGACTGGAAAATTAGTTTATATAATAACACAAAAACCAAATGAAATAACAAATCAGGTTATTTCAAAGTTGCAGCGAAGTGCGACACTTATTAATACTCACGGAGCATATACCAATGAAGAACAGGTTATGATTATGTGCGCTGTTAGACAAAGTGAATATGTCAAGGTTAAGAAGATGGTTATGGCAATAGACCCAAAAGCGTTTATTATAATAACCACTTCAAATGAAGTCGTTGGTTTAGGGTGGCAATCGGAATAGCTTTTACTGTTTTGTAACAAAATAAAAGTAGTGATGTATTAAAACACATCACTACTTTTAGAAAAAGCCCAGTACCAAATTAGCTAAAATTATTTGCAATCTGTAGTTTTGTTTTTCTTTTGCTTAGCGGTTGGGTTAGTTTGCTCGTCGACTTTATTTGTTAGGCTATTGTTGGTGTCGTCCATATTTGAAACGGTATTTGGCGTTTTGCTTTTGTTCTCAGTTTTATTTTTAGCCATTAAATATCACCTCTTTTCTACCTTATTATTTGAAAAGTTTATAGTGATATACAATGAAAATTATGTATATATAAATATTTTTATTAAAAAACAATTGAAAGGAAGATTTTATGTCCGGACATTCAAAATGGAGTACAATCAAAAGAAAAAAAGGAGCAAATGACGCACAAAGAGGCAAAATATTCACTAAAATCGGCAGAGAAATAATGGTTTGTGTTAAAGAAGGCGGTGCAGACCCGGGCGGAAACTCTAAACTTCGTGAACTAATCGCAAAAGCAAAGGCAAACAATGTACCTAATGATAACATCGATAGAGTTATCAAAAAAGCGGCAGGCGATGCTGATAAAAACAATTATGAAGTTGTTACATATGAAGGATATGGTCCTAATGGAGTGGCAGTTATTGTTAAAACATTGACCGACAATAGAAATAGAACAGCAGGCGATGTAAGACACTTCTTTGATAAGTTCGGCGGAAATTTAGGAACTAGCGGCTGTGTATCATTTATGTTCGAGTTAAAAGGCGTTATAGTTATAGAAAACGATAACATTGACGAAGAAAAAATAATGGACGAATGTATGATGGCAGGTGCCGACGACTTCTTGTATGAAGATGATGCAATTGAAATTATCACTAGTACAGAAAATTTTTCGGCAGTACGTCAAGCTTTAGAGGATAAAGGTTATACTTTAGCTTCAGCTGAAATTGAACAAGTACCGTCAACATATACAGCATTAAATGACGAAGAAAGCATCATTAAAATGAGTAGACTTCTAGAAATGTTAGATGACGACGATGATGTACAACAGGTTTGGCACAACTGGGAAAACCCACCACAAGAATAACGTAAAAAAGTCACTGTATAAAAATACAGTGACTTTTTTTATGTTATTCTAATTCTTTCAATAGAAGTGCATTCGCCTGTTTTTTCATTTAAAGTTATTATAACGCCCTCAAGCATACATTCGGATTTTGCAACCTCAAATCGTGTAGGCATTTTAGTTATAAACCTTTCAATAACACATTCGGGAACAACCCCTAAAACCGACTCGGTAGGACCGGTCATTCCAATATCGGTAATAAATCCAGTCTTTTTGGGTAGAATTTGCTCGTCAGCAGTTTGCACGTGCGTATGCGTTCCAAAAACTGCACTAACTCGCCCGTCCAGATAATACCCCAAAGCCTTTTTTTCACCTGTTGCTTCGGCATGAAAATCGACAATTATATTTTTACAGTGGATTTCATTTAGCAGTTTATCAACTACAATAAAAGGAGAATCAAGACTATCCATATATGAAACTCCCATTAGGTTTATCACCGCTAGCTGAAACGCACCTTTATCATGCAAGTAATAACCGTTTCCATTGCACTGAGTAGGAAAATTCGCAGGGCGAATAACCTGCGGTGTTTCATCAAGATAAGAATAAATCTCTCGCCGCTTAAATACGTGGTTTCCTGTTGTAATTACATCAACACCGCTGTCTAAAATGTGATTAGCGGATAAAGGTAAAATCCCATTACCAATCGCAGAATTTTCACCGTTTGCTATTACTACATCGATGTTATTCTCGGACTTGAAATTAGGTAGTTTTTGCCTTAAAAAGTCGCAGCCTATTTGACTTACTATGTCACCGATTGCTAAAACTCTAGCCATCTTTGACCTCCATTTATTCCTGTGTTTTCTGGGGCTGTAAAAGCCTTGCATTAACACGTGCTATTCGTCTATCCTCAACTAACGTCACCGAAAATTCAACATTTTCAATTATTATTGTTGGGCATTCCCCTTCTTGAGGGATTCTATCAATTGTATTTGCAATTATTCCACCTAATGTTTCACCATCATCAGAGTCTAAGTCAAGGTTAAACAGCTTGTTTACTTTTTCAGTGCTAATAGAGCCGTCAAGTGAAAAATTATTCTCGTCAATTGCTTTTATTTCTTCATCTTCGCAGTCGTATTCGTCTTGGATATCACCCACAATAGACTCGAGTAAGTCCTCCATTGTAACGATTCCGGCAGTTCCACCGTAATCATCTACAACCACAGCCATATGCGTTTTTTTCTCTTTAAATTCCTTAAAAAGCATACGACACCGTGCAGATTCAGGTACATATAAAATCGGACGGATAAAATCATTAATAACAAAATCCTCCGAGGTTTTACACCCTACAAGTGCGAGTAAATCCTTTACATACATAATTCCAATTATATTGTCAATATCGTTATCATAAACAGGTATTCTAGAAAAGCCTTCATTTATTGCGTGGTAAATAACATCACTTATTTTATCGTTTTTCTCAACGCCAACAACTTCAGTACGGTGAGTCATTACTTCATCAACTGTTCTGTCATCAAATTCGAAAACATTATTTATCATTTCTTTTTCACAAAGTTCAATTTCACCATTTTCGTTACCGGCATCCACCATTAAGCGTATTTCCTCTTCTGTTATATCGCTTACAGTTTTAGTTGTATCTAAGGATAAAAACTTAGAAAATAGTCGTGCAGTTAGTAAAGGTATTATAGTAAGAGGACGGAATATAAGTAAAAAAAAGCGAAGAGCTGCATGAGTTGAAAATGCAACTTTTTCAGGTGAAACTGTTGCTGTTTTTTTAGGAAGTGCCACCCCAAAAACAATAAAAACAAAACCTACTATTAAAAGTACAGCTAAATTTGCTACTACTGTCGCTACTGATGGACTTTTTATAAAATTGCTTGCAATGTCTAATACAAATGGCTCAAAGGTGCATACCCCTAACCAACAAGTTAATATCAAACAAATTATTATAGAAGCAGTAATTTGAATGTAAAAACCAAAAGCGTTTTCTCTTGCTTTTGCAATATTTGTTGCGTATTTTTTTTGGCTATCAACAAGTCTTTTAATCGAGGATTCACTCATGGTGAAAACCGCAACTTGATTTGCACTTAGAATTGCTGTTACTGCTGTAAACAATAACATAAAGCAGATGATTAATATATATCGCCCGACATCGTCCATTTAAAAAGATCAGACCCTTCTCTAATTGCGACACCACATGTTTTTCGCAAGCAGTGTACTAACTTATAAACGCAAAAGTGCATTTATTCCTATGATGTTTTGCATACATATTAATAATATATGTAAACCAAAATAATGTCAATACATAACAGCAATTTATTTTAAATATAACTACTAATATCAATAAATAATGGCAAACAAGCCTAAGAAACGGAGCTAAACGACAAATAACACTAAATTCAATAAGATACACTAATTTATTAACTGGCATTTGTTTATAATTTAACAATTTCTCTATTTACAATGTCACTAATAAATGATACAATGTATGAGTATGTATATAACTTAAATACACTC
>JAVWHI010000128.1:0-3845 GCA_036640155.1 Oscillospiraceae bacterium
CATTACAAGCGCTGTCATAACTGCGATTCCGGCAATTATTTTGCAATTTATAATTGTTCCTCCATGCGTAATTATCTTAAAAAAGGTTGGGTGTTTTTACAATGAAAAATAAAGAATTTCTCTTTTTAACTATTGACAAACTACTAGAGCAAAAAGAGTCTGTTATTATCGGTATTGAAGGGCGAACAGGTTCTGGAAAAACAACACTAGCAAAACTTCTTGCCATTCGCTATGATGCACAAATTATCTGTGCTGACCACTTTTTTCTCCCTGCAGAAAAAAGAACTACAGAGCGTTTAGCTACTCCGGGCGGCAACATTGACTGGGAACGTTTTATTAAGCAAGTTAAATCAAACTTTCCATTTTCAAATGAATTTACATACGATGTTTTTGATTGTACGAGCATGAGTTATAACCGCAAAGTAACAATAAAAAAAGCTAGACTTTATATTGTAGAAGGCACATACTGTATGCACAAAGCTCTCCGTGACTTATACGATTTAAAAGTTTTTCTTAACGTTTCTCGTCTTTTCCAAAAAACACGCATTATAAAGAGAGATGGTGAAGATGGGTGGGCTATTTATAAAGAAAAGTGGATACCTATGGAAGAACGTTATCTTAAAAGCAATGCCATTAAAATGTTATGTGACGTTGTTCTTGAAGAAAACCTCGCTATTGACTTGCAAAAAGTCTCAGATAGTGATATCATTTAATAGGTTTTATAGCCCGATAGAGGAATAAGTAAAAAAAACAGTTTAATGAGTTAATCAAAATAAAACTAAAGGAAGAAAAAAGAATGCAAGAAGGTTTCGACAACCAACTATATGTCACAAAGCAAGCCCAGTATATTAAAAAAAGAATCGCACAGTTTGATAACAAACTTTACCTAGAGTTTGGCGGCAAATTATTTGATGATTACCATGCTGCTAGAGTACTACCGGGGTTTGATGTAAACGCAAAAATTAAATTATTACAAGAGTTTAAAGACCAAGCCGAAATAGTATTTTGCATAAATGCTTCCGATATTGAAAAAAATAAAATACGTGCCGATTTTGGGATTACATATGACCTTGATGTTCTTCGTATTATAGATAATCTGCGAAGTCTAGGTCTTTATGTCAACAGTGTTGTAATCACACAATTTAGTGGACAACCATCTGCTGATATATTCCGTAACAAACTTGAGATGCGTGGTGTAAAAACCTACTGTCATTACCCTATTAAGGGCTACCCTGCTGACGTTGATTTGATTGTTAGTGATGCCGGATATGGTGCAAACGATTTTGTCAAAACTACTAAGCCTCTTGTTGTTGTCACAGCACCAGGACCTTGTAGCGGTAAACTTGCAACGTGTCTTTCTCAGCTTTATCATGAATTTAAAAATGGAGTTAAAGCTGGATACGCTAAATTTGAAACGTTTCCTATTTGGAACATTCCGCTAAAACATCCTATAAATCTTGCATATGAAGCAGCCACTGCTGACTTAAAAGATATAAACATGATTGACCCGTACCACCTTGAAGCATATTCGCAAACAACAGTAAACTATAACCGTGATATTGAGGTTTTCCCTGTTGTTAAAAACATACTTTCACGCATTATGGGAGATATTAGCATTTATAAGTCCCCAACTGATATGGGTGTTAATATGGCAGGGTTTGGTATTTATGACGATGAGGTTGTTCGTCAAGCGGCAAAGCAAGAAATAATAAGAAGATACTATAAAGCGTTGTGCGATAATAAGCAAGGCAGAGTTGATGCCGAAACTGCTCAACGTATAGACATAATTATGAAACAGCTTGATCTTACCAAAAATGACCGACTTGTTGTAGCGCCGGCACTAGAAAAGCACAGTAAAACACAAGTGCCATGCCTTGCAATCCAACTTGACGACACAAGGATAATAACTGGTAAGCAGTCCGAACTCATGAATTCCGGAGCAAGTGCGTTACTTAATTGTATAAAGGTTTTAGCAGGAATAAGCGACGATATCTACTTGATTTCGCCAATTGTACTCGAGCCGATTATTAAATTAAAACGTGAAACGCTTTATAATAAATACCCCGTGTTAAATGTTGAAGAAATACTCATTGCACTTAGCATTTGTGCAGCTACTAGTCCTGTTGCTGAACTTGCACTAAAACAGCTTCATAGACTCCGTTCATGCCAAGCTCACTCCTCACATATATTAACGCAAAGTGATGATGATGTTTTTAGAAAACTAGGAATGGACGTTACTTGCGAGCCTATTTTTCCTACTGACGACTTATATTTTATATAAAAAAGAATTGCCGTATCACAAACTTTTTTGTGATACGGCAATTCTTTACCTGTTACTACTAGGTTATACCGTTTGTAAGCGGTATTTTTTGGGTACAAAAAACAAAAAAACAACCCTGAAATTAGAGGGTTGTTCGCTTGATTAAACAATTGTTTTGCAAAATTTCTTTTGCGAAGTTATGCACTAAGCGTTTGATTTGTTAAGCTTAGAAACAATTTGCGATTTTTTTCTTGCTACATTGTTTTTGTGTAACAAGCCTTTAGCATAAGCTTTATCTAAAGCTTTAACTGCAAGAGCTACAGCTTCGTTTTTATCTTCTGCATTATTAAGTATAGCTGTATTTGCTTTTTTCAAAACTGTTTTCAAGTTTGATTTTGCAATTTTATTATTCAAAGTTTTAGTTTTGATAACTTTAACTCTCTTTTTTGCTGATTTAATGTTAGGCATCGTTGCACCTCCTCTAAATAAAGTCAGTTAATTTGCGCAAACTAACTAATGTATTAAACATTATTGCATTATAATACCGCACCGAGACACAGGACAATACTATATAGCATCTATTATGATAACATTTAATTGCCGAAAAATCAAGCTTTTTTTGAAAAGAAAGAAAAAAAGCAAAAAATTAATATTTAAGGAGAAAAAACATGAGTGTAAGAACAGATTTAGCACTAGAACGTTTAGAGCTTGCAAGCGATAACTTACCAAATGGCACAAAAAAGTCGCAAAGACTTGAGGGCGACATTAAAATTACAACTATTGAGATTTTATCTTCTGAAGCTAGTGATATAGTGGGAAAACCAATAGGTAAGTATTCCACCATAGAAGTCACCGATTTTAAAACAGCACCCATTGATTTTGAAAAACAAGTTACTATAATTTCAAATGAATTTTCCTCGTATTTACCAAAAATCACTTCTACTGCGTTAATAGTAGGACTAGGAAACAACGACATTACGCCTGATGCTTTAGGCCCTCGTGTTATTTCCTACACATTAGCAACCCGGCATATTTTAAATGGGGTTTCCTCTTCTAATGGGCTTAACTCTTTACAGTCTGTTAGTGCAATTGCTCCCGGCGTTTTAGGACAAACAGGCATTGAAACTTCGCAAATAATCCGTTCAATTTGTAATGAAATCAAGCCTAGCTGCGTTATTGTTATAGACGCTTTAGCTTCTAAAAGCATAAGCCGTTTAGGAAGAACGATCCAAATATCCAATACCGGAATTTCACCCGGCTCGGGAGTGCAAAACAGTCGCAGCGAACTTTCTAAAAAAACTCTCGGTGTACCTGTGGTATGCGTCGGTGTTCCAACAGTTGTTGATATGGCTACAATTGCAAAAGATATTTTGGGTGTAGGTGAAACCGAAAACGGAGAAAATATGATGGTTACACCTCGTGAAATAGATTTAGTAATCGAACATGCCGCTAAAACAGTCGCTTTTTCAGTAAATTTAGCATTGCAACCGTCATTAAGTTTACAAGACTTAGTAGCTCTAGCTTGCTAACATATTGTGTTTATTTTTTTCATATAATATATAAAACTTTAAACCGAGTATAGTTT
>JAVWHI010000129.1:0-3832 GCA_036640155.1 Oscillospiraceae bacterium
TTACGCCTTTTGCAATTGAATCTATGTTGATTTGGTCAGTTGTAGAGCCAATTAAACAAAACCCCATATATATTCCCAAAAGCGGAACTAGAATTGTTGCTGATACACGTGAAACTACTTGTATTGCACTAAAAAGAAAAGTGTTGTATGTAATTGCTGTAAATATATTTCCTGAAGCACTAATAATACCGACATAGACTGGAATAAACGCTAGCAAAAAGTTGCTAACCTGCTCGATAACAGCAGCAACAGATGTGATTATTTCACTAATCGGTGCAATAATAACTCCACTTATTCCCAAAATACAAACAACACTAAAGACCTTTTCAAACGAACTATGCCCAAACCCATCTTTTAAGGAGTTTAGTATTGCCGCCAAAAGTACAATACCGATTATCATACAAAAGATTGATATAGGCAAAGTTAAAGACGTCTTAATGTACCCCCAAATATTTTTTATAAAGTCTGATAAGTTTAAGTCTAGAAGCTGGGAAGGGTCAATCTGTGATATGTTATTTTTTTGCAATCCATCGATACTTTCTTGCGGCAAAATATCCCACAATGAATTTGCTCCACTTTGTTCTAACATTTGTGAATATTCTTCTTTTAAGCCTTGCGTTACATCAACTGCATATATTTTAGGCGGACTAACAATTAAAAAGCCTATAATAAGCAGCAAAATCATAGCTTTATACTTCATTTTAATTTACCTTTCAAGCATTAGCCTTGAATTAGTTTAGTGGCAATTGAAACCAAGTTTTCAAATAATGGTAACGCTATTATAACAATGCTAACCTTACCTGCAAGTTCAACTTTTTGTGCAATTGAAGATTCGCCTGCATCTTTACAGCTGTCGCAAGCTAACTGTGTTATATAGCAAATACCTAGCGTTTTTATTATTGCCTTGCTGTATTGCCCGTTTATTCGTGCTTTTAGCATTAATTCTTGAATAACTTCAAAAATAGGTTTTAAATTAATTAACAACAATGTAAAAATCAAAATTCCACTTATTATAGATATTACTAAAGCATATTCCGGCTTATATTGTTTAAAAATAATACATAGTGCAGTAGCTACTAGAGCTATTCCAAATATCGAAAATAAATTCATCTTACGTCCTGCTTTCATAGCTACCATAAGCCGAATATGGATTTTATTGCATCAAACAAGTCTTTAATTTCATATATAATCATCATTAGCACAACAATAAGCCCTGCTAAAGTAGTCATCATAGCTTGTTCTTCACGACCTGAGCGAATGAGTAGCTGATTTAGCACAGCTACAACTATCCCAACCGCTGCAATTTTAAAAATTAAATCAACTTCCATAATGTTCTTGTTACTCCTTTGCTACAAAAGATTACGATATTTCAGTGTAGCGAAAAATTGAAGTATCGTTTTGTTGTTTAGCGTAATAAAAAAGCAATTGTTATATAAACATAATTGACATTGCAATCCCGCTTAAAACGCCAAGCGAACGACACAATTTACCTTTCGTTTGATACGCTTTTGCCGCTTCACAACAGTTTTGTTCAAACATAGCTTGATACATTTTTATAGTGTTTATTTGTCCTTGTGCGTCGCAAGCACCTATAACTTCACTTAATTGTCCAATCAAGGAAAGGTCACTTTTATTTAGGCACATAGTCTGCATTTCTTTTTCTAATGAATTTTTCCATGCTGTGGGAAACTCTACTCCTTGATTTAATAAAGTCTCGCACTCAGCTAAAAAAGTTAATTTATGCAGACTTTGTGTTTTAGCTAAGTAAGAAATAATGTGTACAGTTGGCGTGCTTTCATATGATAAAAGAGTTATGATTTTTTGGCACATCAAGCTACAAATTTCTAGCTCTTTTACACGCATATCATAACGTTTGCTTTTAATAATGCCAACGTAACTGCACATTAAGACTGATACGATAATTCCAATGATTCTAATCATACTTTAGCCATTCTTTCTTTGTAATAATACTGCTTATTTTACACGGTTCATTGCTGCCTTTTAGTATGACGATATTTTCAAATCCGCCTTCGTTAATTAAGTTAGATACATATGTCTTGCTTTTTAATTCCGCTACTGAACTAGCGTGTACTGTTGCTATTACACAAATACCTGCATTTAAACTTGAACGTATTGATTCTGCTTCCTCGCTTGTACCAATTTCGTCTAAGATTATTACTTCCGGTGACATAGTACGTAAAGCAATATTCATACCGATTCCTTTTGGGTATCCATCGAAAACGTCACAGCAAATACCTAAGTCATTTTGAGGCACACCGTTATGAACTGCTGCAATTTCGCCACGCTCATCAATTAAAGCTACTTTATAATACTTTCCAATAAGACCTGAACTTAAAGTTCGTGCAATGTCTTTTAGCATTGTTGTTTTGCCGCTTGATGGTGGACCTGCAATAAGTGTAGTTGTTAAAAAACGTGAAAAAAGCAGACTTACAAGTGGGTCTGAAACTCCGATAACTTGTCGTGCAATTCTTAAGTTAATTGAGCTTATATCACGCACATTATTAAGCTGCATAGTTTTTACAAAGCTGCCGCATATTCCGGCTCTATGCCCACCTTGTACTGTAACAAAGCCTTGAGATAATTCCTGTACGCAACTATGTAAAGAATACTGTGTTATTGATTTTATACTAGCATCAATATCCTGTTTTGTAACAATAAACATTCCTTCACGGTTATTATCACAGCAAGTACCATCTTTTAAAATAAAAACTTTTTTATCAGTAAGTGTAACACAAAGTGGCTTTTCGGCTCTTAACGAAATTTCTTTAGCAGATAATTTAACCTGATATTTAACTTTTTTTAAAACCTCCCTTACCTCTAATGAAAGTGAGTTTGCAGCTTGGTCAAAGTTTGTAATTTCCAAAAAGCATCAATCCTTTTAATTATAATAAAAACAATTTTGCTTGTCCTTATTGAATTAATATGAAAAAAATTATTAGTTTAGAACTAACTTTTATATCGGATTTCTTGACATTTCACAATAATTATTGTATTCTTTAAAGTGTGAAATTATGTCTTATGCTAATTATTAAGATATTTTTTTAACCACTGCGAAAGAAGGTGCAAGAGCGATAAATGTTTTTATTGCTCCTAGCAATGATAGTTACACTAAAAAAAGTTACAACAAACAAAGAAGAACTTCAGCCATTACTAAGTTATTTGGAAAACTTTGATATAAAAATACAAGAATATTGCAATGAATCCCGGTGTATATTGGCTCTTTTAGGAGACACTTCAAAAATTGATGTTGACACACTTTCCTCTTTTGATATTGTAAATTCAGTAACAAAACATAAAAATCCATGTCTTTTATCAAGTAGAAAAGAAAAAAATGAAGACACTAAAATAAATGTTTTAAACGAAGTTATTGGTGGAGGAAGTTTTAATGTTATAGCAGGACCATGCGCTGTAGAAAGTGAAAGCCAAATTGTTGATATCGCAAAATCGGTAAAAGCAAGCGGTGCAACATTTTTAAGAGGTGGTGCTTTTAAACCACGCACTTCGCCATATTCATTTCAGGGCTTACAAAAAGAAGGTTTAGATTATCTTTTAATGGCAAAAAAACTTACTGGATTACCGGTAGTTAGTGAAATAATGAGCATAGATAAACTCGAGTTATTTCGTGACATAGATGTAATTCAAGTTGGTGCAAGAAATATGCAAAACTACGAGCTTTTAAAAGAACTTTCATATTGTGATAAGCCAATTCTCTTAAAACGTGGAAGTGGAAATACAATTGACGAACTTCTTATGAGCGCTGAATATATACTCTCGGGTACAAATCAAAATGTTATTTTATGCGAACGTGGTA
>JAVWHI010000130.1:0-3817 GCA_036640155.1 Oscillospiraceae bacterium
TACCCCTCTTGTCAACACTTTTTTTCATCTTTTTTAATCTTTTTTTCGGTTTCTTTCCCTTTTAACAGTTTTAACAGGAAAATGGCAGTCTATCTTACCGGTAGACTGCCATTTTAATTAGATTGTAAGGTCTCACTGCACATAAAGATGACTATTTCACCTTTTTGATTTTCTTAATAAGATCCGGTTCAGGCATAACAACTTGCTCTGCCGTCGCTTTTTTTGCTGTTTGTTTCGGCTTTTTCATCTTCTTTGGATTCTTATCGCCCATTATGACGCCCCCTTCCTTGTAATAAAGTCACAATTCCAGATAAGCGGCTTTTTATTATTGTAATAGCGTTTTAAAATTCCTACTTATATTCACTACTACCTATTCATCATACCATATCCTGGCGGCAGTGTCAAATATATAAAAATTTATACACATTTCCTAAATGCCTATTTTACATTCCTAGAAGTCAAAAACGCTATAGTGTTTTCTATAGAAGACTTTGCATTGGGTGTCGCACTTACATTTGCATTTCGGTAATCAAACATGTTTTTAAACTCGTGAACATCATTTAGTAAGCCCTGTGCGTAATTTTGCGTAATTTTTGTGATGTCTTCAATAAACATTGGCTGGTACTTTTTGTTCAAATACTCAAAACTTTTTGTACAAAGTAAATTATAATGAGGTAAACAAAAATATTCCTGCTCACGAAACGTTGTCTTAAAATCAATATCACTTTGGTAAACACTAAAAATCGTGCTTATCATCTTAAGTAACGCCGAATCTATCTCGTTACACACAAAACACGTCTTATGTAAGCTCTCACCTTTTTTTGAATGCGCAGATTTTTTTATCTTCTTTTGACTTACTTCCTCTAAATGCGACTCCAACATCAGCGCTAACGCTAGTTTATTCTTCCTTGAATACATAATATCAAAATGGTCTTTACAAAAACCATACTTATTTGTCCTGATTCTTACATCAGGCTCCATCATTGCCGCCCCTAAAATATATTCGATACACCGTTCTTCCAATAAATTCCTCATTGTGCATATAGGACAACCCTTTTTAGGCATAAAAACATCGTTAATCGGTATAGTATAAATTGTATCGTTCATATTTCTTCTCTTTTCATTATTTTTAGTATATATTACCCTTGTTTATTGTAGCACATTTATAGTATAATTAACAAGTATAGTTTTTTAATCGGAAGGTGATATTTTGAAAATACGTCAAGATGGTAGCGACTTAGTCGTCACTACCCACAATTTTAGCTTAGTCGATACACTTGACTGCGGTCAATGTTTTCGCTGGTGGCGTGTTCCCTCTCCGGTTTTAAATGAAAACATTATGACCGGCGTTGTCGCAAATAAGCTCCAAACTATCTCGCAAACCGGTGACCAATTGGTTTTTTTTAATACTACATCCGATGAATTTTACAGCGTTTGGCAAAATTATTTTGACTTTTCTACCAACTATGATGCCATTAAACTTGTTTTGTGCAAGGATGAAACCATCAATAAGGCGTGCGAATATGCCGGCGGTATAAGACTTCTTCGTCAAGATCCCTGGGAAACTTTAGCGTCTTTTATTATCTCTCAAAATAATAATATTCCACGCATAAAGTCATCTATTAAAAAACTGTGCGCTACCTTTGGTGAGCAAATTAGTGACGACGTTTTTACTTTTCCCACTGCCCAAAAAATCGCCCATGCCGACAAGTCTATGTTATCTAGCCTTTCTTTAGGCTACCGTGACGACTACTTGCTCGACTGCTCTACTAAAATCGCCTCCGGTCAAATAGAGCTTGAAAAAATATTTGACATGGACCTTGCTTTAGCTCGTGAAACACTCCGAAAAATAAAAGGAGTTGGTCCTAAAGTCGCCGAATGTGCGTTGCTATTTGGTTTTTATAAAATGAGTGCCTTTCCTGTCGACACCTGGATGAAAAAAGCACTTTCCTACTTTTACAGTGACGGTTTCCCCGAATTTGCAAGTCAATATGCCGGAATTGCTCAACAATATATTTTTCACTACATTAGAACATGTAAAGATGCCATTCCGACGTATTTATTAAAAAAATAACCCAGTAAACCTCGTTTGCTAATATGAAAGGACAAATTATTATGGATATCTTAAAAATGTTGACCCAGGAATTTCATCTCAAAACCGAACAAGTCGAAAGCACCCTAAAACTAATCGACGACGGTAACACAATCCCTTTTATCGCTCGTTATCGTAAGGAAGTCACTGGCTCGCTTGACGACCAGGTTTTACGTGAACTTAATGAAAGACTTTTATATTTGCGTGGTCTTCAAAAACGTCAAGAAGAAGTTATCTCTTCTATTAGGCAACAGGAAAAAATGACCGACGAACTTATGGATTCTATCCTTTCTACTAAAACTTTAGCTGAACTTGAAGACGTGTACCGCCCTTATAAGCAAAAACGCAAAACTCGTGCCTCTGTTGCTCGTGAAAAAGGTCTTGAGCCTTTAGCTAAGTTAATTCTTGAACAATACGAAGACTTAATCCCTCTTGAAGAAGCTGCTCTTTATCTTGACGAGGAAAATGGTCTTTCTACTCCTCTTGAGGCTTTATCCGGCGCTCTTGACATTATCGCCGAAGATATTTCTGATAGTGCTGAAATTAGAAAACTTTTGCGTGCTTTCATTATAAGAAGTGGTAACATAAATTCAAAAGCCGCTAACCCTGATTTAGAAACAGTCTATAGCATGTACTACGATTACTCCGAGCCTGTTAATAAAATTGTCGGTCATAGAATACTAGCACTAGAACGTGGCGAAAAAGAATCCGCTCTTAAAGTAAGTGTTTCCATTAACTTGCCTGCTGCAATAAGTATTATTTCTAAGAAAATTATTAAATGGGAAAGTCCTTCAAAAGAAGTTTTACTTTCTACCTGCGAAGATAGTTTTAATCGCTTGATTTTTCCATCTCTTGAACGTGAAATCAGAAATTCACTCTTTGAAAACGCTAGTGAACAAGCCATTAAAGTTTTTTCCTCTAACTTAAAACAACTTTTGATGCAGCCTCCTGTTAAAGGCAGTGTTACTTTAGGTCTTGACCCGGCTTATAGAACTGGTTGCAAAATCGCTGTCGTTGACGACACCGGCAAAGTCCTTGATACAACCGTTATCTATCCTACTCCACCACAAAGTAAAGTCGAGCAGTCAAAAGAAACTATAAAAAAACTTATCGCTAAACACGGCGTTTCTACTATTTCTATCGGTAATGGCACCGCCTCACGTGAAAGTGAAGCGTTTGTTGCTGAATTAATTAAAGAAATCCCACAGCAAGTTTCTTACATGGTCGTTTCAGAGGCGGGTGCCTCGGTTTATTCGGCGTCTAAACTCGCTGCTACAGAATTTCCTCAATTCGACGTTTCTTTACGAAGTGCTGTTTCTATCGCTAGAAGAATGCAGGATCCTCTAGCTGAACTCGTTAAAATCGACCCGAAAGCTATCGGCGTCGGTCAATATCAACACGATATGCCAAAAGCTAGACTTGATGAGGCACTCGGCGGCGTTGTAGAATCGTGCGTAAACAGTGTCGGTGTCGACCTTAATACCGCCTCTGAAACCCTTTTGACTAAAGTTGCCGGCATTAATTCAGCGGTTGCTAAAAATATAGTCCTCTACCGTGAGGAAAACGGTGCGTTCACTGATAGAAAACAACTTATGAAAGTAAATAAACTCGGCGCAAAAGCATTTACTCAATGTGCAGGATTTTTACGTGTTTCCGGTGGCGATAATGTCCTTGATAACACTGGCGTTCACCCTGAGTCATACAAAGCTACTACCACTCTTATTA
>JAVWHI010000131.1:0-3780 GCA_036640155.1 Oscillospiraceae bacterium
AAACTTTCAGCTTTTGGACTTGAAGATAAAGTTACTAAGATAAATGAAGAACTTGTTCATTTAAGTAAAAGTGTAAGTAAAAACTGCTATGTTGCAGGTGATATTTCTTCTACTGGATTGATAGCCGAACCATTTGGTGAAACTACTTTTGCACAGATTATTTCAATTTATAATGAACAAGCAGCAGCTTTAGATAAAGCAGGTGCCGATTTGTTTGTTATTGAAAAATGTTCTTCACTTAGTGAAATGCGTGCTGCTGTTATTGCATGTAAAAAGTTTAAAAAACCTATATTTGTAACTATAGCAATCACTGACAAGGGCAAAACCTTGTCAGGCTCAACACCGCTAAGTTGCTTGATTGTATTACAAGCCATGGGAATTGATGCGTTCGGAATTAATTGTGCTACTTCGCAAGATGCACTAGTTGAAGCATTAAAAGAAATAGCTCCGTTTGCTAAAATTCCGCTAATTGCAAAGCCAAATGCTGGGTCAACAAATACTTCAAGTGATATTCTTTCACCAGAAGAAATGGCAGAATTACTTAAACCACTTCTTTCAATTGGAGTTTCTATTATTGGAGGCTGCTGTCAAACAACAGCAGAACACATTAAAAAAATGCGTGAGTTAATCGATACAAATCGCATGATAAAAACTGAATATGATTATACTAATGATATTTATCTTGCAAACGAAACTGAATTTTTCGCATTAGATAACGATAGAATAGAATTTTCACCGTTAATTAAATGCACTCATGATATGGCAGATGACTTTATTGATGCAGAGACAGATAGCTATGATGTTTTATGGATAAGCGTTAATTCTGCTGATGAAGCAAAACAATTCGCTTTAAATTCACATCTATCTAAGTTGCCAATTTGTTTTAAATCGGATGACGAAGTTACATTAAAAGCAGCATTACTTCTTTATAATGGGCGTTGTCTTATCGATTCACAAACAGCTATTGATGAAACTGAACTTAAAAAAATCGCATCAAAATATGGAGCAATTATTTATTAGAATAATATGTGAATAACTATTAATAAATTTGAAGGGCGTGGTTTAAATGTCAACTGAATTAAAAAACATAGTCGGTAAAATACATTCTATTGAATCATTTGGTGCAGTTGATGGGCCTGGACTTCGCTTTGTGGTATTTATGCAGGGTTGTCCGCTTCGTTGTGTTTTTTGTCACAATGCGGACACATGGAATTTAAGTGATGGTAAAGATATTACAGCAGGTGAAATTGTAGATCGTGTTAAAGAATACACAAATTTTATAAAAAAAGGTGGAGTAACACTTTCTGGAGGAGAGCCTTTATTTCAGCCTGAATTTTCCAAAGCGATTATTACACTATGCAAGCAAAACGGTTTTCATACCGCAATAGACACGTCTGGTGGCGTACCACTAGACGTTGCAAAGCCTGTTATTGACGAGGTTGATATGCTTTTACTTGACATTAAAGATATTGATAAATCTGACTGCATAAATCTTACTGGACAGTCTAACGAAAATGCTATGGCAATTTTAAACTATTGCGATTATATAGGAAAACCTGTTTGGATACGTCATGTAATAATTCCAACATTGACTTTACAAGAACACAAACTTAATCGTTTAGCAAAAACTTTATCTTGGTACTCGTGTATACAAAAAGTGGAGTTGATTCCATTTCATAAAATGGGAGAGTATAAATGGGAATATGTTGATAAACAATATACATTAACAGATATCGAGCCGCCAACACAAGATGAAATGAATTTTGCAAAGGAGATATTTAAAAATTATGGCTTACCGTTATAAATTGAAACCCTTCCCTATTTTAATTGTAGTTTTAGTTGTATTATTATTAGTAGTACTGTGCATTTATGTTTTTGGGCAAAAAAAAAGCAGCGATAAACCTCAAGGGTCTAATTCCACCGAACAGTCAAGTAGCTTAGACACGCAATCATCAAGTAACCCACAATCAAGTCAACTTGTTGAAAGCTCGACTGATAGTGACTCTAGTTCTTCATCTGCTAATGATACACCTGTTATAGATAAAACTGCGTGGAATTTAATTTTATTAAACCGAACACATTCACTAGAAAAAGAACTTCCAATTAAAAAAATCAAGTTTGATGGTGAATTTATTGATGAACGTACAGGGGAATCTTATCAGAAAATGTATGATGCTGCAAAAAAAGATGGAATTAATTTATTTTTGCGTTCAGGATACCGAACAATAGCGTTACAAAAAACTTATTTTGATAGTAATTATAATGCTTACATTAAAAGTGGTAACACGAAAGAAAATGCAATTAAATTGACGGAACAATATTATGCGCACCCTGGTCAAAGCGAACATCATACAGGCTTAGCAATGGATATAATTTCTGTTGAATATCAAAATCAAATCAGAACACTTGATGAACGTTTTGCAAAAACGCCAGCATATACTTGGCTTATTGAAAATTGCACTGAATTTGGTTTTATTCTTCGTTATCCAAAAGATAAAGTGGATATAACTAAAATTAATTATGAGCCGTGGCACTTTCGTTATGTAGGCGCTGAACATGCAAAGTATATAAAAGAGCATAACCTAACGCTTGAAGAATACCTAAATGAATCATAAAAATTAATACCGCCCCCCTACTCGTTAGTCTTTAAAATACCCCCTTTACTGTTTTTAAAAGTAAAGGGGGTATTTATTTTACGGTCTAACTTTTAGTGGTCGGTACAAATACTGCAAATAGCAAAATGCTATTTTAATCTTTTAGCTTTTGTAGAATTAGTTTTGCTGCTTTATAAATATCTCCACAACCTAAAGTAATGACTAGATCTCCATCTTTTGCATTCTCGCAAACATAATTAGCGATTTCTTCAAATGTGTTAAAGTGAACACAACCATCAATTTTACTTGCTAAGTCCTTGGAATAAATATTATAATCGTTTTTTTCACGTGACCCCATAATCTCAGAAAGTACAACCGTATCAGCTATACTTAAAACTTGTGCAAAGTCATCAAGTAGCTTATAAGTCCTTGAATAAGTGAAAGGTTGATGTACTGCAAAAATCCGATTATACCCCATATCTTTTGCAGCTTCAAGTGTAACTTTTATTTCCGTTGGATGATGTGCATAATCATCAACAATTGTTATTCCCTTTTCTTTTCCTAAAAACTCAAAACGTCGTCCGGCTCCTCTAAACTCTTTTAAACCGTTTTTGACCTGTAAAGGTGTTGCCTTTACAGCAAAAGCGGCAATTGACGCTGCGACTGCATTAATAACATTGTGATAACCAGGAACAAAAATGTCAATATCGGTCACTAACTCGCCTAAGTGCATTAAATCAAAGTGCGAATGGATTTGGTCAATATGCTTTATATTTTCAGGGTAATAATCATTTTTATTACTAAATCCAAAAGTAATAATTTCGTTATCAATGTTACTTATCGCTTTTTTAACGTTAGCATCATCACCATTTGCAATAATTAGTTTTGATGTTAATTTAGAAAACTTATTAAATGATAAAATTAGATTATCCATAGTTTTAAAATAATCCATATGATCTTCGTCAATGTTTAAAATAATAGAAATATCAGGTGAAAGTTTTAAAAAAGTATCAACAAACTCACAAGCTTCGCAAACCATAAGATTTGTTTTACCAACTCTTCCATTTCCACCTATAGCAGGTAACTTTCCACCGATAACAGCTGTTGGGTCAAGGTTTGCATCTAGTAGAATTTGCGTCAACATAGACGACGTGGTGGTTTTTCCATGCGTACCGCTAACGCATAT
>JAVWHI010000132.1:0-3778 GCA_036640155.1 Oscillospiraceae bacterium
AAAAACAAAGCTGTGCCGGTAAACAATAAGTCAAACGCAAAATGTCAGTGCGAGTTTGTTCTGGCGGTTTTGTTTCGGCGGTTTTATTGGACATAATTTTTCATTTTCACTTATTTTTCTCCCTATTTTTACTTATCCTCCCCCTTTATCGGAAAATCCTCAAAATTTTATTGTTTTTTCAAAGAATGTATGCTACAATAATTAAGTATGTATAGCATAACTTCGTTGTTGTGCAATATGCAATAAATAAGGAGGTCTCTTAATGGCTAATGAAAAAGGTGGCGTGCCTTTTGAGGGTACGACCGAGCAAAAACAGCAGTTGGATGAAGTTATTTTTGCTCATAAAAATGACAAGGGTGCTTTAATGCCTGTTTTACAAAAAGCTCAGGATATCTATGGATATCTTCCTATTGATGTGCAAACTATGATTGCCCTAGGGCTTAATATCCCACTTGAAGAAGTTTACGGAGTTGTTACTTTCTATTCGCAATTTTCCCTTTACCCTAAGGGCAAATATAAGGTTTCTGTTTGCTTAGGAACTGCTTGCTACGTTAAAGGCTCGGGCGACGTGTTCGATAGCCTTACTCGCAAACTTAATTTAAAAAGCGGTGAATGTACACCTGATGGCAAATTCTCTTTAGAGGCTTGTCGCTGTATCGGCGCATGCGGACTTGCCCCTGTTATGACGGTCAACGATGACGTCTATGGTAAACTAACTGTCGATGACCTTGACACTATCTTAGCTAAGTACGCATAACTTTATTATGCAAGAATTATCGCTTAATATTTTAGATATCGCTCAAAACTCGATAAAAGCAAATGCGTCTTTAATTGAAATTATTGTAGAGAAAAATACCACTGATAAAACTTTGAAAATCACTATTAACGATAACGGTTGCGGTATGTCAAAACTGCAAGTAGAACATGTGGTTGACCCTTTTTATACTACTAGAACTACTCGCAAAGTCGGACTCGGCGTCCCATTTTTTAAAATGACTGCTCAAATGACCGGCGGTACTTTTTTAATTAATAGTACCCCTAATATCGGCACTAATGTTGTAGCTACATATAACTACGAACACCTTGATATGTTGCCACTAGGTGATATGCCCTCTACTATGATGAGCCTTGTCTGCGTAAACCCTAACATCAATTTCATTTATAAGTATATTGTTGATAATAATGAGTTTTGCTTTGACACCTTTGAAATTAAAAAAATCCTCGACGGTGTCTTAATCAATTCCCCCGAAATCTTGACCTTTATTAAAGATTTCATAGCCGAAAATCAAGCTTCTATAAAATAATTTAAGGTGGTGCGTCTATATGAAAAGCTTAGCCGAATTGCAAGCTATTCGTGATAAAATGAAAAATACTCTCGGCGTTCGTGACGGAAGTACTGATAATATTAGAGTTGTTGTCGGTATGGCTACTTGCGGTATCGCTGCCGGTGCTAGACCGGTTTTAACCGCTTTCACAGAGGAAATCGCAAAAAGAAACCTTCCTAACGTCACTCTTACCCAAACCGGTTGTATCGGTATTTGCCAATATGAACCCGTTGTTGAAATTTATATGCCTGACGGCACTAAAACAACATATGTTAATATGACAGCTGCAAAAGTTGCTAAAGTAGTCGCTGACCATTTAGTAAACCAATCCCCTGTATTGGACTTTACTATTGGCAGTGTTACCAAATAAGGAGGCCATCAAATGTTTCGTTCTCATGTGCTTGTCTGTGGCGGTACCGGCTGTACCTCTTCAGGTAGTGAACAGATTATTTCTACACTCGAAAGAGAAATAGCTAAAAATAATCTTGATTCCGAAGTTAAAGTTATTAAAACCGGCTGTTTCGGTCTTTGCGCTTTAGGCCCTATTATGATTATTTACCCTGAGGGTTGTTTTTATTCTATGGTTAAAGTCGAGGATATTCCTGAAATTGTTTCTGAACATCTTCTTAAAGGTCGCATCGTCAAACGCCTACTATATTCCGAAACCGTTACTGACGATAATGTTAAATCATTAAATGAAACTAATTTCTATAAAAAACAGCACCGTGTCGCTTTGAAAAATTGCGGTGTTATTAACCCTGAAAATATCGACGAGTATATCGCTCTTGACGGTTACCAAGCTTTAGGCGACTGCTTAACTAAGTTTACCCCTCAAGAAGTTATTCAAACTATTAAAGACAGTGGTCTTCGAGGTCGTGGCGGCGGAGGTTTTCCTACCGGTCTTAAATGGGATTTTGCTGCTAAAAACGAAGCCGAACAAAAATACGTTTGCTGTAACGCCGACGAGGGCGACCCGGGTGCTTTTATGGATAGATCCATCCTTGAAGGCGACCCACACGTTTTAATAGAAGCTATGGCAATTGCAGGCTACGCTATCGGTGCTACTCAAGGCTACGTATACGTTCGTGCTGAATACCCTATAGCTGTACATCGTTTGCAAATCGCTATCGACCAGGCTCGTGAATATGGTTTACTAGGCGATGATATCTTCGGTACCGGATTTAAATTCGATATATCACTTCGCCTTGGTGCTGGAGCGTTCGTGTGCGGTGAAGAAACCGCTTTGCTAACTTCAATCGAGGGTAGTCGTGGTGAGCCTCGTCCTCGTCCACCTTTCCCGGCTGTTAAAGGCTTGTTTGGTATGCCTACTATACTTAATAACGTTGAAACATACTCTAACGTTCCTCAAATTATACTTAAAGGTGCTGACTGGTTTTCTAGCATTGGCACACCTAAGTCAAAAGGAACTAAAGTTTTTGCCCTAGGTGGTAAAATTAACAATACCGGTCTTGTAGAAGTTCCTATGGGAACTACTTTGCGTGAAATCGTAGAGGAAATCGGTGGCGGTATTCCTAATGGCAAAAAATTTAAATCAGCTCAAACCGGCGGTCCTTCCGGTGGTTGTATCCCGGCGTCTTTAATGGATATCGAAATCGATTACGATAACCTTCTCTCCATCGGCTCTATGATGGGTTCGGGCGGTCTTATCGTTATGGACGAAGATACCTGCATGGTCGATATCGCTAAGTTCTTTTTAGAGTTTACTGTCGACGAATCGTGCGGTAAATGTACGCCGTGTCGTGTCGGTACTAAACGTATGCACGAAATATTAGAACAAATCTGCAAGGGTAATGCTACACTAGAAGATTTAGATAAGTTAGAAGAATTATGCTACCAAGTTAAAGCTTCTGCTCTTTGTGGATTAGGACAAACTGCTCCAAACCCTGTTTTATCTACTTTGCGTTACTTCCGTGACGAATATATCGCTCACGTCGTTGACAAAAGATGTCCGGCTGGCGTTTGCAAAAACTTGTTAAGCTACGAAATTCTTGAAGATAAATGTAAAGGTTGTACTTTATGCTCAAGAGTATGCCCTGTCGGTGCTATTGAGGGTACTGTTAAAAATCCTCATAAAATCGATAAAAGCAAGTGTATTAAATGCGGTGCTTGTATGGAAAAATGTCGCTTTGATGCAATTATTAAAAAGTAATATAGGAGAGTGCCTAAATGGAAAACATAAATCTTAAAATTAATGGCGTTTCGGTCACTGCACCAAAAGGTTCTACTATCCTTGAGGCTGCTCGTATCGCCGGTATCAAAATCCCGACTTTATGCTACCTTAAAGATATTAACGAAATCGGCGCATGTCGTATTTGTCTTGTTGAAGTTAAAGGCGCACGTGCTTTTGCTGCTGCTTGCGTTCAACCTGCTACAGAGGGTATGGAAGTTATTACTAACTCACCTGCCATCATTAAAGCTAGAAAAACTACCCT
>JAVWHI010000133.1:0-963 GCA_036640155.1 Oscillospiraceae bacterium
CTCACGAAATTGAAGGAATTTGCTCTTTTGATAAGAAAGCAATTTTGTTTGGTAGTGAGGGAAAAGCTAGAATTTATTCCTCTAAAATGAGTTTAGATGGCTGTGACCCTCAAGAACAACTAAGAACAAATCTTCCAAAAGCAGTAGTTGAGGTTGTCGATCCTATTCCGCTTTCTGTTAAAGTTTGCGAAGGCAAATCACATCATTGCTGTTGTGAAATGGATCTTTGTAACATTCCTGAAAATGTTTGCAACTGCTTTGATGATAGCTTTGTCGATGATGATAATTGTTCAAAAAAACTTTTAGTTACTCTAGGACTTTTCTCTCTTATTCGCTTAGAAAGAAACGTTCAACTACTAGTTCCTGCATATGATTTCTGTATTCCTGAAAAAGAGTGTGTAGGCTCTAATGATGATAATCCATGCGCTTTGTTTGATAAAATAAAGTTCCCGTCAAATGAATTTTTCCCGCCAAAGTTTGATGAATTTTTTGAAGAAGAAAAATGCGATAATAAAAAATCCTGCGGTTGTAAATAAATAAATTTCAAATATTCTTTACTATTTTAAAATTCTTTTGCTTTTCATATTAGTTTAAACTTATTTAATTTTAAGCTAAAAAAATTTCCCTTATAATAGAACAATAAATATTTTAATTTCAATCACAAAAAAACAACATCTTTTAATTTAAGATGTTGTTTTTATTTATAGTAGTTTGCGAGTGTAAACTAGTTTTTATTTCATCAAGGTAAATGCAAGAATAAATCCTACGAACACTATTGATACCATTGATACGAGTTTTATTAAAATATTAATTGAAGGTCCTGAAGTGTCTTTAAATGGATCGCCTACCGTATCTCCAACAATAGCTGCTTTATGCTCTTCACTACCTTTTCCGCCAAGCTCTCCAGATTCAATATATTTTTTAGCATTATCCCAAGCTCCGCCGGAATTTGACATCATAACT
>JAVWHI010000133.1:973-3777 GCA_036640155.1 Oscillospiraceae bacterium
TAAGATAAATCCTGTTGCAGTAGAGCCTGCTAGCATACCTACTACCCCTGTAACACCTATAAGTAGTCCTGTTATAATAGGAACAACAATTGCAAGCACTGCCGGCAATATCATTTCTTTTTGAGCGGATTTAGTGCAGATATCAACGCAACTAGCATAGTCAGGTTCACCTGTTCCATCCATTATTCCAGTTATTTCTTTAAACTGTCGTCTAACTTCAAAAACAACATTCATAGCAGCTTTTCCAACTGAATCCATAGTAAGTGCTGCGAAAATAAATGGAAGAACTGCCCCTATAAATAAACCTGCTAAAACTGTCGGGTTTGTGACCGCAAAGTCGTATTGTAAAAAGTTTACTTCTCCAACTATATTTTTAATCTGTGATAAATAAGCGGCTATTAAAGTAAGTGCTGTAAGGGCTGCAGAGCCAATAGCAAAGCCTTTTCCGGTAGCTGCTGTGGTATTTCCAAGGCTGTCTAGTGCGTCTGTTCTTTTACGAACAATCTCGCCCATATTTGCCATCTGTGCAATTCCGCCGGCATTATCAGCAATAGGTCCGTACGCATCTGTTGCTAGTGTAACACCAAGTGTTGATAACATTCCGACAGCGGCTAATCCTATTCCGTATAATCCTTCTGAAAAATTAATTGCTCCTCCCGATACATAATAGCTTATTAAAACTCCTGCTGCTATTATTATAACCGGTAGTAATGTAGACATCATACCAAGTGAAAGTCCTTTAATAATAACCGTTGCCGGTCCTGTTTTTGAGGATTCTGAAAGGTTTTTAGTGGGTTTATAATTATCAGAAGTATAATATTCAGTAGTGAGTCCTATTAATATTCCAGCTAATAATCCTACTAAAATTGCTACATAAAAACCTAGGTTTCCGAGCGTAAACTTGATTAATAAAAAGGCAAGTACCGCAACAATAAAGGCACTTATAAAAACTCCTTTTCTAAGAGCAAATAAAAGTGATTTACTCGAGGCATCTTCTTTTGTTTTAACAAATAAAGACCCAATAATAGAGGCTAATATGCCTATTCCTGCTAAAATCATAGGAACAACTATTCCCATTGTAGAAAGTCCTGCCGCTACTGCAAGTGCTGATGTTGATACAATAGAGCCTACATAACTTTCATATAAATCTGCACCCATTCCTGCAACGTCACCAACGTTATCTCCAACGTTATCCGCAATTACAGCCGGGTTTCTAGGGTCGTCTTCTGGTATACCAGCTTCAACTTTTCCAACAAGGTCAGCTCCAACATCGGCAGCTTTTGTAAAAATACCACCGCCAACTCTTGCAAATAGTGCCATTGACGAGGCGCCTATTCCAAAGTTTAACATTAAAGGTCCTATTTGATCTGCTGTTTTTCCTATTACCACTAAGAAATAATACCAGCCACAAACATAGCAAAGTCCAAGTCCAACAACGACAAATCCCATAACACCGCCGGCATTAAAAGCTAATTTTAAGCCTTTGTTAAGACTTTTTTCTGCGGCACATGCACATCTTGCATTTGAAGCAGTTGCAATTTTCATTCCGATGTACCCAGATAAAGCTGAGAAAAATCCGCCCGTTAGAAATGCAAAAGGAGTAAAGATATCAAGATACTGAGTAAAAGATAATGATAAAAGTATTAAAAAAACAACTATAAAAAATATAAAAACTCCTTTATATTGCCGTTTTAAATAAGCATTTGCTCCTTTTTTGATAGATAAAGAAATTTGTTGCATAAGGGGAGTTCCCTTATCTTGCTTTAATATGTCTGTTGCAAGTAATGCTGCAAATAGTAGTGCCAAAACTCCAAATAATGGTGCTAAATACTGCAAATATTCCATTTTTACGTCGACCCTTTCTTATCTTTTTTTATTAAACTAATATTATCATATTTTTGAGATTTTTACAAGGATAATTTTTTTTAGTTTAAAAATGAATTTGTTTTTTAAGTATATTTATTTATTATAAAAAAAAGAATATAATAAAAATAGTATTAGTAATAGGTGCTGTGGAAATATAGAATAACTATCTCAAACTGTTGTGGCACAATGATAAAAAGTTCTGAAACAAAATTTGACAAATTCTGCGTTTAGTTTATAACTTATAAAATATAACGAGTTTTCCACAGAAAGAACTTTTAATATTTCCACATGTTGATAATTTCAGTGGAAACTGTGGATAAATATTGCAAAAAAAAATTAAAAAAATTTTTAAAAAACTTATAAACAGTACTTTTTTGTAAATACAGTTGATTTTGTTTATAAAGTAGGGTAAAATAAGTAAACATATAGTTTAGAGCTTGTGGAAAACTATTTTATTTTTGTAAAATGGAGATATTTAAAAACAAGAGGAGATTTTATTATGAAAAAAGTTATCGTAATTCATGGACCAAATATTAATTTATTAGGAGTAAGAGAACCCGGAATTTATGGAAGTGAAACTTTAGAAGAAATAAATGATAGCATAAATAAAGCATCAAAGCTATTAAATTTAAATGTAAGTATCTTTCAAACCAACTCAGAGGGCGAAATTATCGATTTAATACATAGAGCATATAAGGAATTTGACGCAATTATTATAAATGCAGGAGCATTTACTCATTATAGTATAGCAATTCGTGATGCCATTGCCGCTGTTTTAACACCATGTATAGAAGTTCATCTGTCAAATATCTACGCAAGAGAAGAATTTAGAAGTAATAGCGTTATAGCACCTGTTTGTTGTGGCAGTATTAGTGGTTTTGGAAAGGAAAGCTATATTTTAGCTCTTCACGCAATTTCAATTTATAAATAAAAATAGC
>JAVWHI010000134.1:0-3771 GCA_036640155.1 Oscillospiraceae bacterium
CTTGTGCTAAACACCAACGTGAACTTACTATCCAAATCAAAAAAGCTCGTCACATCGCATTACTACCATACGTTAACGACTAGTTTTTAAAAACTTAATCAAGGATAAACACTTAACCCTTAGCAGATTAAATTCTGTTAAGGGTTTTTAGTATGTCTTATATTATTGCGTATATTTATTAGTATCTGCTTTTTAAGAAAATAAACTATACCGCCCTATAAAAGTTAGACTTTTATAGGGCGGTACTTTATGTGATATTTTTAATAATTATTTGCTGTACATTTCTTGTAGCTTTATTAGATATTCATATCTATCTGCTGCATTCTTTTCAGCCTTAGCAAACAACTTATCTGCTCTTTCAGGATTTGAACGAGCAAGTGCATTGTATCTTACTTCACTCATTAAGAAATCTCTGTAACTAGCTGTTGGTGCTTTTGAATCTAATTGGAATGGGTTTTTACCCTCAAGAGCCAAACGTGGGTCAAATCTAAACATGTTCCAGTAACCAGCTGCAACTGCACGTTTTTCAACTGACTGTGAAAGTCCCATACCACCTTTAATACCATGGTTGATACAAGGAGCATATGCAATAACTAGTGAAGGTCCATTATAGCTTTCAGCTTCAACAAATGCTTTGATACATTGGTTGTAGTCTGCACCTTGTGCAACTTGTGCAACGTAAACATAGCCATAACTCATAGCAATTCCAGCAAGGTCTTTCTTCTTAACGTCTTTACCAGCTGCTGCGAATTGTGCTATTGCACCTGTTGGAGTTGATTTTGAAGCTTGTCCGCCTGTGTTTGAATAAACTTCAGTATCAAATACAAGTATATTAACGTCTTCGCCACTAGCTATAACGTGATCCAATCCGCCAAAGCCAATGTCATAAGCCCATCCGTCTCCACCGAATATCCAGATTGATTTCTTTCTCAAGTAATCTTTGTCTGCTAATATTTCTTTGCCTTTTTCACAACCGCAAGCACTCAAATGAGCTATAAGCTTTTGAGTAGCAGCGCCATTAGCAGCACCATTGTCAACAGTATCAAGATATTCTTGACAAACAGCTTTTCCTTGCTCTGAAATGTCGCTATTGTTCAAAGCTTCGATTTTAGTAATCAATCTGCTTCTGATTGCTTTTTGAGCAAGATACATACCATAACCATATTCAGCATTATCTTCAAACAATGAGTTAGCCCAAGCAGGACCAAATCCTGATTTATTCACTGTATATGGAGTTGAAGGAGCCGAGCCACCCCAAATAGACGAACAACCTGTTGCGTTTGAGATATACATTCTATCGCCATAAAGTTGAGTAACAAGTTTAGCGTATGGAGTTTCTCCACAGCCTGCACATGCACCGGAAAATTCTAGTAAAGGTTGTTTAAACTGACTTCCCTTAACAGTAGTCTCTTTGAATTTTTCTGCAACTTCTGGTTTAGTATCAAGTTTAGCTGCATAAGCAAATGTGTTTTGTTCATCTAACTGTGAATCCAAAGGTTTCATTTCTAACGCTTTTTCGCCTTTTTTACCTGGGCAAACGTTTACGCAAGAGCCACATCCTGTGCAGTCTAAAGCAGAAATAGTCATTGCAAAGTAAAGTCCAGGCATACCTGTCATTGGAGTTGCTTTAGTGCCTTTTGGTGCTGCTTTTAGTTCATCTTCAGTCATAACAACTGGACGAATTACACCGTGTGGGCAAACAAATGAACAGAAATTACACTGAATACATTTTTCAGTGTTCCAGCAAGGAATATCAACTGCAATTCCACGTTTTTCGTAAGCAGCACTTCCTTGTGGGAAAGTACCATCAGCCATACCAACAAAAGTTGAAACTGGCAATGAGTTACCTTGTTGAGCAGTTACAGGGATTAAGATGTTATTAACATAGTCAACTAAATCTTTTCTGTCTCCTGTAGCAACTTTATTAAGATCTGTATCTTTTGCAGTTTTCCAAGAATCAGGAATTTTAATTTCTTTAACATCTTGTGCGCCACGGTCAATAGCATCATGATTCATCTTAACTATAGCTTCGCCCTTTTTGCTATATGAATAAGTTGCAGCGTCTTTCATATACTGAATTGCATCTTCAGCAGGAATAATGTTAGCAAGTTTAAAGAAAGCAGATTGTAAAACTGTGTTGATTCTTCCGCCCAATCCAATTTCCTTACCAATTTTAACACCATCAATAACGTAGAATTTGATATCATTTTCAGCCATAAAGCGTTTTGCTTGACCTGGAATGTGTTGTTCCATTTCTTGTTCATTCCAACCACAGTTTAGAAGGAACACGCCGCCTTTTTTAAGGTCAGAAACCATATCATATTTTTGCATATATGAAGGGTTATGACAAGCAACAAAGTCTGCTTTGTTCACTAAATAAGTTGATTTAATTTTAGCATTACCAAAACGTAAATGAGAAACAGTAATACCACCGGACTTCTTTGAGTCATAGTCAAAATAAGCCTGTGCATTCATTTGTGTATGGTCACCGATAATCTTGATTGAGTTTTTGTTAGCACCAACTGTACCATCAGCACCTAGTCCCCAGAATTTACAGCTTGTAATTCCTGCTGGAGTAGTATCAGGATTTTCAGTTACTTCTAATGAAAGATAAGTTACATCATCGTTAATACCAATAGTGAAACGTTTCTTTTCATTGTTTTTAAATACAGCACATATTTGACCAGGTGTTGTATCTTTTGAGCCTAGTCCATAACGTCCTGCAAAAATAGGAGTATTGTTAAATTCAGTATCTTTAAGTGCAGCAACAACGTCAAGATACAAAGGTTCACCCTGTGAGCCTGGTTCTTTTGTTCTATCTAAAACAGTGATTTGTTTAACGCTTTGTGGAATTGCGGCTACTAAACGATCTGCTGCAAATGGTCTAAATAATCTTACTTTAACAAGTCCATATTTACCACCGTTTGCATTTAAATAATCGATAGTTTCTTCTATAGTGTCACAAGCTGATCCCATAGCAATGATAACATGCTCAGGGTTTTCACAACCATAATAGTTAAACAGTTTGTAATCTGTACCTATTTTAGCATTAACTTTGTCCATGTAATCTTCAACAATAGCTGGAACTGCATCGTAGAATTTGTTTGATGCTTCTCTTGCTTGGAAGAAGATATCAGGGTTTTGAGCAGTTCCATGTAAAACAGGATGCTCTGGGTTTAATGCACGACGACGGAATGCTTCAACTGAATCTTTATCAAGCATTTCATCTAAATCTTTGTAATCCCACTCAGCAACTTTTTGAAGTTCATGAGATGTTCTAAATCCATCAAAAAAATGAATGAAAGGAACTCTGCTTTTAATTGTAGCCAAATGTGCAACAGCACCTAAATCCATAACTTCTTGTGGATTAGTTGAACAAAGCATTGCAAATCCTGTTTGACGACAAGCATATACGTCTGAATGATCACCAAAAATTGAAAGTGCATGTGATGCTAGTGCGCGAGCAGAAACATCAATAACGCACGGTAGAAGTTCACCGGCGATTTTATACATATTTGGAATCATCAGCAATAAACCTTGTGATGCTGTGTAGGTGGTTGTTAATGCACCTGCAGCCAAAGATCCGTGTACTGCACCTGCAGCGCCTGCTTCTGATTGCATCTCAACAACCTTAACTTTTTCTCCGAAAATATTGGTTTTGCCTTCTGTTGACCACTTGTCAGTAGCTTCAGCCATAGTTGATGAAGGTGTGATAGGGTATATCGCAGCAACATCCGTAAAAGCGTAAGAAACGTGAGCA
This sequence comes from Oscillospiraceae bacterium, assembly GCA_036640155.1. Classification (GTDB taxonomy): domain Bacteria; phylum Bacillota; class Clostridia; order Oscillospirales; family Ruminococcaceae; genus JAVWHI01. Next base: position 3,761 of record JAVWHI010000134.1, read on the forward strand.
GCAGCGGTATT
>JAVWHI010000135.1:0-3753 GCA_036640155.1 Oscillospiraceae bacterium
AATAAACTTTTCCACATATTTTTCATATTCCGGAGGTACTGTTACAGCACCGAGGTTAGAAACAGAACAGGTAATGTTTTTTTGAGCGACATAATTTGCAAATTTTAAAATAGGGTCTTTAATAATTAATGGTATTGCACGAGCGAGGTAATTACGTTCAATTTTTGTGAGTTTGCTGATTCTTTTTTCCAATTGAGTTGGTGTTAATTCATCGTGAAAGCACGTTTTAAGGTCGTCTATAACACTTTGAAGTGTATTATTATCTTGCGAAAATATGTGTGATACATTCATAACGCTAAAAAAGTTTCTTGTTGTTGCAGAGTGAAAATAATTTCTCAAGTTGACAGGAATGTCCATAGTGACTGCTTTATTTTGTTGACTTCGTGGCATATCTTGATAAATAGAATACAAAAAAACGGAAGCCAAATAAATTGTTAAAGTTGTATTATGAGAATGAGCAATTTTTAAAAGCTCTTGCACTGACATTTCACCTTCAATAATTGAAAGACGATTTCCCGGTATTTTCTGACCGTTAAATTTATAGACACTCTTTTTCTCAAAAAGTTTTTTGCTCTTTTTTTCATCACTGTAATATTTTTGGAAGCTATCTTCATTACGCTGAGTATAAGACGAATCAAAATCGGACACAGTTATAGGACGTTCATTATAGTGCAGTGCAATGTAATTATTGAGCATTGTTTTAATAAACTGCATTGAGCCTGTACCGTCTGCAAGTGCATGATATGTGTCAAGATTAATTCGGCATTTAAAATAAGTCACAGCAAAGAGTAAATGTTTGCTTGTCCCATCATATATCATACTGCATGGTGGTTGTGATTCTTGAGTGACAACCGGAGTGATGTCACTATGTTCAAGATAATACCAAAATAAGCCATGACGTAAAACAGACTGAAAAATCGGAAAATCTTCCATAGTCATATCCAAAGCTTTTTGCAAGTCTTCCGGGCAAATTTCATCTTTTAGTTGACATGAAAAGCGAAAAACTTTTGTGTCTGCCTTATTGCTGGTAGGCGGAAATATTTTGGCTGCATTATCGAGTTTTACCCAGTCTTTACTATTTTTGCTCGTCAATATGAGGCACCTCTTTTAAAAATTCATTTATATGTTTATAGGCGGTTTTAACAGATTCAAAACTCTTAGGACGACTAAAAAAGCCGTGGAGTGCATCCGGGATTCTTATGACACTCACGTCGTTATTAAATTCACGAAGTCTTTCCCCGAAAGCCTCGCCTTCGTCACGAAGTGGGTCAAATTCAGCTGTTATTATTAGCGTTTTTGGTTGGTTATCAAGTTCTGCTAGAAGTGGAGCAAAATATGGACTATTAATATCATCATCACAACTTTTATAAAGCTCCAGATAGTCGCAAATTGCTTGACGAGTTAAAAGATAGTCAGTTCCATTAGTTACAACAGAATCAAAACGAGAAGTTTCGGAGTGGTCGTTATTAGTAACAGGATAAAGTAAAATTTGACGTGGCGGTAAAAATTCTTTTCTGTCACGTGCTAAAAGAGATACGCAAGCAGCTAGATTAGCGCCTGCACTATCGCCCATAAGAGTGATGTCACTTTTATCGACGTTAATAAGAGGCGATTTCATAAAAACTTCACGCACAACTGCATAACAGTCTTCTAGTGCAATCGGGAATTTATATTCAGGAGCCAGGCGGTACTCTACTGAAACCACAGTGTGCATTGTTTCTTCAGAAAGCTGCGTACAAACCTTGTCGTAACTGTCAAGATCGCCAGTAACCCAACCGCCACCGTGAAAGAAAATGATGGCAGGATAATATCCTTTTAATTTAGGTGAAAATATACGAAGTGGCACGTCATAGTCGCCATTTTTAACGCTGTGATTTTCCCATATTCTATGTGCAGGGCGTAATAAATGGGTATGTAGTGCTTTGATAAATACACGGTGAAGTTTATAATTGTTTTTAATGTCAAGACGAGCTGAAGAAGCAGCACTCAAAGCCGCCTTTTGGATTTTTGATAATGCCATAAAATCAGTCCTTTCTAATAAACATGCGAAGGAATTATAGTAGTACCGAATATTAAAAACATGGTATTTGCATTTTTTTATTAGCAATTGCATATCAATTATAATAGTAGCAAAAAAATATTAAAGGCGGTGAATATATTATATATGAAACAACAAACATTTTATATGCTAATTGGAATAATAATTATAATTTTCGTTGTTTTGTTTGCGTTTGGTAGCTGTAAAAGGAAAAAAACAGATGAAAAATCGACATCGGAAATAACCACAGATATTAGAAGACCATTTGATGCACAGGCAACAATAAAAGTTAAAGACTTAGTGATTGATGCCGATATCAACAAAACAGCTGTTGGTAAATGCTCGGTGGTAATAAAAAAACCTAAGTCCCTTGAGGGAATGAAGATGGACTATGATGGTGAGAAAATCGTTGCAAACTACAAAGGAATGAGTATAGCGCTTGATGAAAATTCAAAGCTTGCAGCAGCTGTTGTACCAATAATAATTAACACAATTGATAAAGCAGGAAGTCCTTCAGGAATTGATGTTATGACAGTCGGGAAAACTCTTCTTATAAGCGGAACTTCGGATTCTGGTAAGTTTAGCATATCGGCCGATAAACAAAAGGGATCGGTGATAAAAATATCTGTGCCTGAACTTGATTTCGAGTGCAATTTTTCTGATTTTATTTTTAAAAAGCAGGCATAAATTTAAGCCTTAATTGTACATTTTAGCGACACCCAACCGTTTTCTTCTAGACGCTCGTCAATATTAAAACCGGCGTTTTCTAGTGCAAATATTACCTCATCGCAACGCTCATCGATTATTCCAGAAACAATTAAAACCGAGGACTCGTGGCAAAAATTAGTAATAGTTTGACACAACCTAATTATTACGTCAGCAACAATGTTAGCACAAATTAAATCATATTTGCCGGAAATTTTTTCAGTAAGGTCGCCACAAACTAGCTTTATTTTCTGCTGCACATTATTAAGTGTAGCATTTTCGTACGCTATTTTGACTGCAAGTTCATCTATATCAACACCAGTAGCAGATTTTGCACCTAGCAGTAACGAAGTAATTGCTAGTATACCACTACCAGTACCAATGTCAAGCATATTAGTGTCAGGCTTTATGTATTTGTCTAAAAACTGCATACATAGCCTAGTAGTTTCGTGCGTTCCAGTACCAAAAGCCATTCCGGGGTCAAGAAGTACTTTCACTTCATTTTCACTAAGTTCATATTCTTCCCAACATGGGCAAACGACTAGTCGTTTGCCTATTTTAATTGGGTGATAGTATTTTTTCCACGCTGTTGACCAGTCTTCTTCACACACATTGTCAGTTTCTATAACAAGACGTCCTAAGTCAATGTTTTCATTTATTGTGCGTAGGTTGTTAAGACCGTTTTTTATAGCACCGAAAGTTTCTATGCCACTCATGTTATCAGGTAAATAAAAAGTAACATTGCTTTCTGCATCTTTTAATGTCATAAGGCTTTCATCAACATAGTCCCAATACACTGTTGTGCCTTCTAAAAACTCATTAAAATCTTCTTTATCTTGCAGCATCAAACCTTTTATTCCATTGGCGATTAAATAGCCGCTTACTATATCTATTCCCTGTGTTGTTGTGAATATTTTTATTTGTTTCCAATTCATCTTACATCAATCCTTATTTTGTTATTAGTCATTGCTGTTTGTTATTTTAAATTATAATATCTACTTGTTGATATT
>JAVWHI010000136.1:0-3745 GCA_036640155.1 Oscillospiraceae bacterium
TTAAAACAGGTTGGAACTTAAAATAAGCGTGCCTTTAGGATATATTTACTGCGTTACATTTTATTTATTTTAATTTTTTGAGAATTGGAGGGAAGTAAAGATTTATGAAGAAGATTATATGTTTTTTGATGACGATGGCTATTTGTTGTTCATTTTTAGTGGTTGTAAGCGCTGAAGATGGAAATAGCAAGCTATATTTTAACTCGCAGGACGGCAAGCTATATTACGAGCCACAAAACACTGCTCATCTTGACACATTTTTGAATTTACAAGAAATGAGTGCCGGCACGACATATAAAGATGTTTTAGAGATTTCTAATTCTGCCGACCGCACCTATGAACTGTTTTTTCAAATTCTTCCTGATGACCCTACTTCCCCGGATTCCCAATTTTTTTTAAAAAACATATCTATGAAAATATTTTATGACGACGAGGTTTTGTTTGATGGCACAGCAGATGCACTTACAAAAACGTCACAAAGTATAGATTTATCACAAATGGCGTCAATTGGTGAGTATAAGAAGAATCAAAAACGCATTTTAACTGTAGAAGTAACACTGAATAAAGACTTTTGGCAAGCTAATGATTCGCTCATTAAATATTACCCAATAGTTGACGGCACAGGCACAAAAACTGACCCGTATATTTATTCTTCCCCTCAAGACGATAAACCTCTTACAGGCAAATATGAGGCTCGTACCTACACACAAAATGAATACAAAAGTTACATGGCAAAAACCAATTGGAAATTTTACGCTAAAAGTGATGATGCTATAGTTCCGATTGATCCGCCAATAACAAGTGATGGATTAACCTTAAAAACAGTTGTTATTATAACAATTGTTTTGATATCAGTATTTTTAATTATTATTATATCTAAAAAGAACGATAAAAAAGACAAGAAAGCAAAAACTTATTAAACTAGACATTATATGCTAAGAGGTAACAGTGAAATACAGTTTATTGTTATTCATCTATTTATATATTTACATCGAAAGGACGTAAAAATGCAAATATTGGATTTTATCGCAAAGCAGGCAAAAACATTATACTTATCAGATTTGAAAATTAATGTGAATTGGAAGTCAGTAATTGAATCTATTAGTCCTGAAGATTTCCCACTAAAAGAGTGGAACAATGCAGTTTCCTACTTAACGGGTGACACTACAGTTTTTCAGTCACCGCAAGAGGCAAGAACTTTTTTACTTACTTACGACTCTGCTAATATATAGCAAATCACCACAACCTTGGATTGCCGATGATATTAATATCATCGGCAATTCTTGTTATGTTCAAAAAGAAGCAACGTTAAGCTAAAAAAATTAGCAGTTACCGCCTACGAACAGTTCTAATTTTGCGTGTAAAACCATTTCTAGCAACGAAATAGATTTAACCATACAATTAACTGATTTATTAACTGCGAGCATATCGCTAGGAGCTGTTGCTGCTGCAACAATCTTTTGAATTTTCTCACCCTCTGCGTTTAGGATATGTGAAAGTGCTGTTTGCTCTAGTGCTACCGACTCAATTATGTCAGTAATTGCTTGGTCACGTGTTGCTGTACTTGGTGTGATAACAGGCATTCCCATAAATGTAATTCCTCCTAAATATAAGTTGATAACAATTTTGCTATCTGGTTTATTATATTCTAAGGCAATTACTTTGGTGACGGATTCATTCTTCCATTATTATCGATAGTATAATTTTCTTCTATTAGCAGTTCGTCGATAGTAACAAATGAAAACTTTTTTTCTAGAAGTTTTGGAATTATTCCTTTTAAGGCGACAACGCTATTAGAAATATCTGTATGAAACAAAATTATGCTACCGGAGGAAGTGTTTTTCACAACATTTTTCACCATATCATTTACTGATTTTTTCTGCCAATCTCTTGAATCGACGTCCCATTGTACAGCGATATGTGATGGCTCTTGTTTCATTACTTGAAGTAAATTTACGTCATACTCGCCATAAGGTGCGCGGTAAAATTTAGGACTGGCATTAGTTATTGCTTTTATTTTGTTGTCGCACATGACGGTATCATCAAACAATGTTTTTTTATCCATTCCCAAAACATGAGGGTGAGTATTAGAGTGGTTTTGAACAGAATGTCCTAAGGTGGCGATATTTTTGACGACCTCACCATATTTATCGCACCACTCCCCTGTTACAAAAAAAGTTGCTTTAACATTAGTGTCTTTTAAAAGGTTTAACAAAGTATCGACTTCTTTTATACCCCACGCACAGTCAAAAGTAAGTGCGATTTTATTATCGTCGTTTTGGACTGAATAAACAGGAAGTTCTTTTAAAGGTGCAGTATTTACAATTTTCGGATCATCTTTTTTAAAGTTAAACAAAAGCACGGTGCTTAAAATAACGAGTAAAAACGTGCTAAGGTAGATTAAAATGTGTTTTGCCTTTATAAGCAATACTTTCATAAGCTCACCACTTTCGATAATAATATTAATGCTTAGTTAATAATATGTATAAGAGTGATTGTATTAGTATCATTTTTGTGGTAAAATCATATTAAATAAATTATGAGGTGAATCAATGATGAGTAATAATTTTAAGCACATATCACCAAAGGAAATAACAAGCAATCCATTTAGTCTACTATCGGACGATTGGGCGTTAGTCAGTGCAGGAAACGAAAACAAGTTTAACACAATGACCGTAAGTTGGGGTGGCGTTGGTGTTTTATGGAACAAAAGCGTAGCGACGATATATATAAGGCCACAACGTTACACATATAGTTTTATTGAAGATAGCGATACGTTTACGATTTCGTTTTTGAAAGACGGGTACAAAAAAGCACTAGAATTTTGCGGAAAAAATTCAGGACGTGATTGCGATAAAGTCAAAGAAAGTGGACTATCACCGTTTAGTACTGATTCGGGCATTGCCTTTGAAGAGGCAAAACTTATATTAGTGTGTAAAAAACTATATTTTGATGATATTAAGCCGGAGCATTTTCTTGAAGACAAAATCAACTTAAATTACGCTAATCTTGATTATCACAGAATGTATATTGGTGAAATTATAGATGTTTTGCAATCTTTTAATTAATATGAAAAAGTCCCACGATTTTATAAATCGTGGGACTTTTTAAGTTTTATTTTGTGCCGAAAATTCTATCTCCTGCGTCGCCTAAACCTGGAACAATATAGTCCTCATCGTTTAATTTTTCATCAAGAACTGAGCAGTACACCTGAACATCGGGGTGTGCAGTACATAGTGCGTTAAGTCCTTGTGGAGCAGCAACAATGCACATAAATTTAATTGACTTGACGCCGTTTTTCTTTAATAGATTAATAGCATCGATTGCAGAGGAGCCTGTTGCTAGCATAGGGTCTAGTACAATAACTTCACGTTTTGCGATATCGACAGGCAACTTGCAGTAGTATTCAACCGTATCATGTGTTTTATGGTCACGATAAAGTCCAATATGTCCTACTTTTGCAGCGGGTACAAGGCTTATCACGCCTTCAACCATTCCTAAACCTGCTCTTAAAATTGGGACAAAAGCAAGCTTTCTACCTGATAAGACTTTAGTTTTAGCAATACAAATAGGCGTTTCGATTTCAACTTCTTTTAAAGGCAGGTCACGAGTTGCCTCATAGCACATTAAAGTAGCAATTTCTGAAACCAACTCTCTAAATTCTTTCGAGCCGGTATTTTTATCACGCAGCAGTGAAAGTTTATGTTGAATTAACGGATGGTCGAGTATAAATGGTTCACTCATA
>JAVWHI010000137.1:0-3737 GCA_036640155.1 Oscillospiraceae bacterium
CAAATTTTATAGAATTAATTTTAATAAAGGAGCAAATTATGGGTGGCGTTTTTGGAGTAGTATCAAGTGAAAGCTGTGTAAACGATTTGTTTTTTGGAACAGATTATCATTCTCATTTAGGAACTCGTCGGGGTGGCATGGCTGTTTTTTCAGAAGATAAAGGCTTTTCTAGAGCAATTCACAACATAGAAAATTCCCCTTTCAGAACAAAGTTTGAACGGGACATTGACGAAATGGAAGGCAATATTGGTATAGGATGTATAAGTGATAACGAATCGCAGCCACTTATAATACGCTCACATCTTGGAAATTATGCGATAACCACTGTAGGAAAAATCAATAACGAAAAAGAAGTTATGGAGAATGCCTTTAAAAATGGCGGAACGCACTTTCTAGAAATGAGTGGCGGAGTTTTAAATCAAACAGAGCTGGTTGCAAGTTTAATAAACCAAAAGGATACGCTTACAGAGGGCATAAAATATGCTCAAGATATGATAGATGGTTCAATGAGTATTTTGCTCATGACTAACAATGGAATTTATGCTGCACGTGATAAGCTTGGCAGAACGCCGCTTATCATAGGAAAAAAGGAAACCGGATATGCAGTTTCTTTTGAATCTTTTGCATATTTAAACTTAGGTTATCGTGATGAAAAGAATTTAGGACCTGGCGAAATAATTAAAATCAAGCAAGATAAACTTATTTCTAAGGCACCTGCACGTGAAAAAATGAAAATATGTGCGTTTTTATGGACGTATTACGGATATCCTCCTGCATGTTATGAGGGAGTAAATGTTGAGCAAATGAGAGGAAAGTGTGGCAAAATTCTTGCACAAAATGATGACGTGGACGTTGATTTTATTGCAGGTGTCCCGGATTCAGGTACAGCACATGCAATAGGATATGCAAACGAATCGGGAATACCATTTGCTAGACCTTTTATCAAATACACACCTACATGGCCACGCAGTTTTATGCCACCTAACCAGTCAAGAAGAAATCTTGTTGCACACATGAAGATTATCGCAATTGATAATTTAATTCGGGATAAAAAACTATTGTTTATCGACGACTCTATTGTTAGAGGTACACAAATGCGAGAAACCGTTGAGTTTTTATACGAATGCGGTGCAAAAGAAGTGCATATTAGACCTGCATGCCCACCGATAATGTATGGTTGTAAGTATTTGAATTTCTCACGTTCGACTTCGGATATGGATTTGATAACACGTCGTGTAATTGAAGAACTTGAAGGAACAACGCCTACAAAGGAAATACTAAACGAATATTGTGACAGTCATTCTGAGCGTTATAAAAAAATGACAGATGCAATTTGTAAAAAGCTTAATTTCACATCGCTCAAGTTTCAAACTATTGAGGGTACACTTGAAGCAATAGGAATTGACAAAGATAAAGTTTGCACATACTGCTGGACAGGTAAAGAATAAATCATTAATAAAGGGGAAAAGTTATGAAAAGCTTTAGTGAAAGTTATAAAGAAGCAGGGGTTGACGTTACGGCAGGCTATAAAGCCGTTGAACTTATGAAACAGCATGTTGCAAGGACAATGACAAGCTCAGTTGTTTCTGGAATTGGCGGATTTGGCGGATTGTTTGAACTAGATACAAAAGGTATCGACAAACCAGTTTTGGTTTCGGGAACAGACGGGGTCGGAACAAAACTAAAACTTGCATTTTTATTAGATAAGCATGATACAGTTGGCGTTGATTGCGTTGCAATGTGCGTTAACGATATTATCTGCTGTGGAGCAAAGCCTCTTTTCTTTCTGGATTATATTGCAGTTGGAAAGAATGTACCGGAAAAGGTTGCGAAAATCGTTTCAGGAATAGCTGATGGCTGTGTTATGTCAGGCTGTGCGTTAGTTGGTGGCGAAACAGCTGAAATGCCAGGCTTTTACCCTATTGATGAATACGATTTAGCAGGATTTAGTGTTGGTATGGTAGATAAAAGCAAAATAATTGACACTGCATCTCAAAAAGCAGGCGATGTTTTAATTGCACTACCCTCTTCAGGCGTTCATTCAAATGGTTTTTCACTTGTAAGAAAAGTTTTTGACATTGAAAACATTGATAAAAATACCATGGTAGATGGTCTTGAAAAGCCACTACTAGAAACTATGTAAAACCAATATTAGACTTAATTTCAAAAGTTAAAGTTAAATCTATTTCGCATATAACCGGCGGTGGGTTTTATGAAAATATTCCACGGTCACTACCTGAAAATTTGACAGCTATAATAAAAAGAAGTGACGTACGTGTTCTTCCTGTGTTTGAAGCGATTGCAAAAGCAGGCAACATTTCACAACGTGATATGTTTAATACGTTTAACATGGGTGTTGGAATGATTGTTTGTGTAAGCAAAGACGATGCACAAAAAACAGTAGAAATTCTTAAAGACAATGGCGAAGATGCTTATATTTTAGGCGTTTTAGCTGACGGCGAAAGTGGAGTAGAAATATGCTAAACATAGTCGTTTTGGTGTCGGGTGGAGGGACAAACCTTCAAGCTTTAATAGACGCCCAAAACAATAATACAATAAAAAACGGTAAAATTGTATGTGTAATTGCAAGCAATGATAAAGCGTATGCACTTACAAGAGCAAGAGAAAATGGGATTGATACTGTAGTAGTACCGAGAAAAGAATTTGATTGTAGTCAGGATTTTGATGCTGCTATTATGAAACAGCTTGATGAAAAGAAAGCTGATTTAGTAGTACTTGCAGGATTTATGTCTATTTTAGGCAAGGCAGTGACGGATAAATACAGTTATAAGATTATTAATATTCACCCGGCGTTAATTCCAAGCTTTTCAGGCCCTGGATGTTATGGACTGCACGTGCATGAAAAAGCACTAGAATGTGGCGTAAAAATAACAGGTGCAACAGTGCATTTTGTTAGTGAAAAGGCAGATGCAGGTGCAATTATCATGCAAAAGGCGGTCGAAGTTTGTAGTACAGATACACCGCAAACTTTGCAAACACGAGTTATGAAACAAGCGGAGTGGGAGATACTTCCAAAGGCAGTTGAACTTTTTTGCAGTGGAAGAATATTTATTAAAAACGACAAAGCTTATATATTGGAGGAATAGTCTTGAAAGCATTAGATATTAAAAGTGAATTGCAACAAAACAGTTATCCTGGCAGAGGAATTATAATAGGAAAAAGCGAAGATAATGAAAATATAGTTATCGCTTATTTTATAATGGGAAGAAGCGAAAATAGTCGCAATAGAATATTTGTTACTGATGGCGATGGAATTAAAACAGAGGCTTTTGACCCAAAAAAATTAGTTGACCCATCACTTATAATTTATTCACCTGTACGTGTACTCGATGGAAAAACTATAGTTACAAACGGAGACCAAACTGATACGATATATGATGCAATGTCAAACGGTGGATGTTTTAAAAGCGCGCTTAAAACCAGAACATTTGAACCAGACGCACCAAATTTCACGCCAAGGATATCCGGAATTGTGCGTGGAGCAAATTATGGACTTTCTATTTTAAAAAGTGCAAATGCGAATGATGAGAGTACAGAGCGTTTTTTCTTTGACTATGAAAATCCTATAGCTGGTTATGGCCATTTTATTCACACATATAAGTGTGATGGTGAGCCGATACCGTCGTGTGAGGGAGCGCCGAAACTTATTTATATCCCTGGAGAAATCGAAGAATTTACAAATGATATATGGAACAATTTACATGAGGGGAATAAAG
>JAVWHI010000138.1:0-3639 GCA_036640155.1 Oscillospiraceae bacterium
CATGTTGTAAGATGTTTTGAAGATGATAACATCATACATGTCGACGGTAAAATTGACCCTATTCGTGACATTGAAACGATTAATTTAGAGCTGATTTTTTCCGATTTGGAGATATTAGACAGAAGACTAGATAAATCACGTAAAGCCGCAAAAGCGGATAAGAAGTTACAAAACGAAGTTGATTTTTTAGAAAAAATGAAAGCTCATTTAGAGGACGGAAAATCTGCAAGAGCATATGACTACAACGAAACAGAGCAAGAAATTGTAAAAACAATTTCACTGCTATCAAACAAACCTGTTATTTATGCTGCTAATATGTCAGAAGAAAATTTTATAAATGGTATCCAAACAAACGAATTTTACAATCAAGTTTGTGACTTTGCAAAAAATGAAAATTCGGCAGTGTTACCGATTTGTGCAAAAATCGAAGAAGAAATTTCGGACATGAGTGCGCAGGATAAATCAATGTTTTTAAGCGAGTTAAATCTTAAGCAATCAGGACTTGACCGTATTATAAAAGAAGGCTATTCTCTATTAGGTCTCATTTCTTATCTAACTGCCGGAGAGCCTGAAGTGCGTGCATGGACAATAATCAAAGGCACAAAAGCTCCTCAAGCTGCCGGAAAAATACATACCGATTTTGAACGTGGTTTCATAAGAGCTGAAATTGTTAGTTTTGATGACTTTATGGCTTGCAAAACTATGTCTGCTGCTAAAGAAAAAGGTCTTTTACGCTTAGAAGGAAAAGAATATGTAATGCAAGATGGTGACATCGTTTTATTTAGATTTAACGTATAACCTAATTACTTTTATTATAATTAACACGATAAAAAACTGCCTGATGATTAATTTCATCAGGCGGTTTTATTTTTAATATTTGCGAACAATCTCATTCATTAAATCCATTTTTTGTTCCATATCTTCTACAAGTTTAAACTGTGTTCTTGCACGATCAAGATTGTGATTTTCTCTATGAACTTTAAAATACGTATCACCGTCTAGAAAGTCTGCTAAAAAGCGAATACCACATTCATACGTCATCATCTTTGCACTAAAACTTAGTAAGTCAAGTTCTGTTTTCGTTATGTTATGACCCACTTCTTCTAAAAAGCCTTTAGTATATGCTTCAAATAAATTTAAGTCACAATAAACCTTGCTTATATCCGTTTCATCTTCAGCAGCAGAACTAGCACCAAAACGTATACTATCTCCAAAATCATATAAAAGGGAACCTGGCATAACAGTGTCAAGGTCAATAACGCAAATCGCTTTATCAGTTTCAAGGTCAAACAAAACATTGTTAAGCTTTGTATCGTTATGCGTAACCCTTAGCAAAACTTTACCGCTTTGCATAGCCTCATTTATAACATTCGTGTCTTTTTGCCTTGCTAGTGCAAACTCAATTTCTTTCTCAACTAAGTGCTTCCTGCCGGCTTTATCTGCCTTAATAGATGCTAGCAAATCATTAAACCTCACACTCGTATTGTGAAAATTAGGAATAGTTTCATAAAGTGTATCAGCAGGAAAGTCTGAAAGTCTATTTTGAAATTTTCCGAACGCTTTTGCAGATGCATAAAACTGCTGTGGCGTTTGAACAGTTTGATACGTTTTAGCCACCACATAAATATACATTCTATAACAATTACCGTCTTCATCTTTATAGTAATTTTCTCCGGTTTTTGTTTTAATGAAATTCAAAGTCTCTTTTTTAGGGTTTCCTCCCTCACTTATTATCTTCTTCCTTAAATGTTGCGTTACCGCCATTATATTGTCCATTAACTTCCCGGGGTCTTTAAAAACCTCATGATTAATTCGCTGCAAAATGTATTTGTTCGGCTCCACATCAGCATAATAAGTGTCATTAATATGCCCGTCTCCAAAACGTGCAATGTCCATTTCAACATTGAATTTTCTGAAGATATCCTTAATATCAGATGCCATTATATAATCCCCCATCAACTAAATTTGAAATTGCATTAACTAACTGCGGTTTATCTTCTTTATAGGTTACTCCGTACCATTTGTCCTGCGAGGTTAAAACTCTAACTTTCGCTTTTTTCGATTTTATCATTAAATCTATTACACTCGGAATAAAAAACTCGTCCTTATCAATATTTGCATTTTTTTTGAAATTATTAAACTGATTTTCAATTTCATCAAAAATATTACTTTGAAGTCCCCACAAATTCATCGATACTATGGTGTCTTTAGGCAAATCGTTGTCCTTTGGTATTGACGTGTATTCGGTGACATCAGTTAAATACCCATTTTCGATGTTACATACACCACGTGCTACTGTTCCATTTTCAGTTAGTGTGTTTTCAAGCTTATACCCAACCATCGCACACTCGTCACTCTGACTTAAAAAATCATATATAGTTTTATATGCACCTGCTCCGTAAAAATCGTCTGCGTTTATTACAGCAAAAGGTCCACTAATTACATCTTTACAACACAAAATCGCCTCGCCCGTACCATACGGTTTTTTGCGATTACTAGGTATACTCTGAAATACATACTCTGTTTTAATTTTTTTAGATATTCTATTTCCAACAGCGGACTTAAATTCTTCCTCATTTTCCTTTTTTATGATAAATACCACTTTATTAAATCCAGCTTTTATTGCATCATAAACAGAAAAGTCAATAATAACTTCTCCGCCCCGTCCAACTGGCTCCATCTGCTTTAATCCGCCAAATCTACTGCCCATTCCTGCCGCCATAACAACTAATGATATCTCTTTCATACTACTTCCTCCAAATTTTGTCCTTGTTTATATTTTTTTATTTTGTTTTTGACAAAAAAATAAATAGACTCATAATGAATCAACTTTTATAGTGCTACGAAATAGCACCGATGGCTACCACGCCATCGCCGTGAGGTTATTATACCACAAAGTATCTGTGCTTTGCACAGATACTGGCAAAGCCATGCCACACCGCAGTGGGGTAATTTGATGGTCAAATGTTCTCACGGGGAAAAGTATCAACTTTTATAGTGCTACGAAATAGCACCGATGGCTACCACGCCATCGCCGTGAGGTTATTATACCATTAAACTGCACAAATTGTCAAAATTATTTCTGCTTTTTAAATTTATTGTTTTCATGCTTTGCTTTTTTTAAAGCATATTTTCACTCTGTTTTGAATAATAGTTATATAGAAAACTTTTCCAACTATGAATATAAGGAGCGACGACGATATGGACTTGAATTTAACTCATCAACCAGTGTGTATAAACGAAGTTGTGTTCAATAACACGCTTGAACAATCGATTGAGCTTGATTATTTTTTACCTGACTACTGCCCTGCAATTTTTAAGGTGCTTAAATGCAAAATCACTCCTAAAATTATATCTCAACAAATTTTAGGCGGTAAAATCTGCATTGAGGGCATTGCTTTAGTAAAAGTACTGTACTGTAGCGACGACGGTTATAAAATTAAGTCAATTGAACAAAAACAAACTTTCTCCAAAACAGCAGATATTAACGGTGAATTTGATAACCCGATTGTAACTGCCGGCTGTAAATCCGATTACGCTAACTGTAGAGTGATTAACTCCACACGTCTTGACATTAGAGGCTCTATTAGCATTAAAGTTTGTGTTAGTTCTTGCAAGAAAATAGACGCCTTGAGCGAT
>JAVWHI010000139.1:0-3624 GCA_036640155.1 Oscillospiraceae bacterium
AGCTAACCCATTTAAACTTTCAGTCATGCCTAAAAAAGCAAAGGTGATATCATTTTTAGTAATAGTTTGAACAATTGCAGCATCATCTTTATTGGCGTAAACACCGGTCGGCAAGACGTCGGGGTGATTTTTCCAATAATCAAGAGTAGAATTTATGCCAGTAACGCCTTTATCAAGCACGTGATTTGTTGCGTGATTAAAAACGTTAAAGCCTAGTTTTATTAGGTAATCTGCGTTTTCTTGTGGTGTGTTAAACATTGGATAGCCTGACGGTTTATGAGCGCTTGAAAGGACTGTTTCCTGATTTAAAGTTTTTAAGTCAGCCAAAGCAAAAACGCTTTCTAGGTTTTCGTATGCATATTTAAAATCATATCCTACTCCACCAGCACGTTGTTTAGCTTGTGAATAGACAGTATCATGAATTAAGTTGTCGCCTGCAGAAATAAAACGCACCTTACTTAATTTTGGGGTAACCGGCTCTTGCGAAGAAGAAGTTGATTCGTCAGAACTAGTTTGACTTTCCACATTTGGATTTATTGCAGGGGCTACTGGCTTTTTGGTAAACTTGAAAATACAAAAAGCAATTACTCCTAAAACTAAAAGCACTAAAGCACTAATAATTGCAATTCTTTTTATTTTAAGGTTATTGCGTTTTTTATAGTGAAGTTGGTGAGCGTTTTTTTGATACTTCTTGTTCATTTTATCTCCTTAATAGGGACCATAGGCTTTATAGACTTAAATGTGATTTAAAGCCTATATAATGTTTGACATATCGTACATTCCAGGGGCTTGTGATGCTAAAAAGATAGCAGCACCTAAAGCTCCAACTGCAAAGACGTCTTTTGACATAGCTGTGTGTGAAAGGGTTATAGTTTCGTCACGACCAGCAAAAATAACTTCGTGTTCGCCAACAATAGTGCCACCTCGAACGGAATGTATACCTATTTCATTTTTGTCTCTTTTTTTACGAACTGAATGGCGATCATACATATATTTCAGCTCATTATCCATTGTTTGATTTATAGCATCTGCAAGCATAATTGCAGTGCCACTTGGTGCATCAACTTTTTGGTTGTGGTGTTTTTCAATTATTTCAATGTCGAATTGTGTACCTAAAACTTTAGCCGCTTTTTTTGCAAGGTCGACTAAAAGATTTATACCGAGTGACATATTAAAAGTAAAAAACACTGGTATTTTTGTTGCGGCTAAGTTTATTTTTTCAATTTGTGCAGCGGTATATCCAGTTGTTGCAATAACAAGAGGAATATTTCTTTTTAAGGCATAAGAAAGTAAATTGTCTAAAACTGCGGGCGTCGAAAAATCAATTATTACATCAGCGTCGCCCTCAAAATCATCTTGCTTTGCAAAAATCGGAAAATCTGAATAAGGTGAAGTTATAATATCAAATCCGGCGACAATTTTACAGTCATTGCGTTCATTCACACAGTTATCTATTACACGACACATTTTTCCATTAGCTCCATTTAATATTATCCTTGTCATTTTATATCCTTTCATGTTTTGCATTTATTTATCACATTGTGGCATGATTACAATAATAACTTTTTCTAGATTAAACCGTGAAGTTTCATTTGATTTTCTAAAACAAGTCTATCGTTATTTGATAATGAAACAAGTGGAAGTCGGCACTCACCGGCATTTTGTCCCATCATATTCATTGCTTCTTTTACTGGAATTGGATTGACATCGATAAATAAACTATTAATTAAAGAAAGTAGTTTTAATTGCAAATCAGAACTTTTTTTCACATTGCCATTAAAATAAAGCTCACAAATATCGTGGGTCTGCCTTGGCATTACGTTTGATAAAACAGAAATTACACCACAACCGCCAAGTGAAAGGATAGGCACAATTTGGTCGTCATTGCCAGAATAAATATCAAGATTATCGCCGACAGCTTCCTTTATTTGAGCTATAGCGCTAAGGTTACCGCTTGCTTCTTTTGTAGCAACAATTGTCGGAATTTTTGAAAGTTCTAGATATGTTGGTACTGTGATATTTAATCCTGTACGACTAGGAACGTTATATAAAACTATTGGTAAATCAGTTGCAGCGGCAATTGTACTAAAATGTGCGATTAATCCACGCTGTGAAGTTTTATTGTAATATGGCGTAACGTGTAAAAGTGCATCAGCACCTAAATTCTTTGCTTCCTTTGACATCTCTACGGCATAAGCAGTGTCATTACTTCCTGCACCTGCAATAACTGGAACTCGTCCATTTGTATGCTTTACAGTGAAATCTATGCAGTCAATATGTTCTTGATCTGACATAGTTGCAGACTCACCTGTGGTTGCACAAATGACAATGCAGTCGGTGTGGTTTTGGATTTGCCAATCTATATTTTTACCTAGTTGTTCATAGTTAATTGATCCGTCTTTATTCATAGGAGTTACGATTGCAACTCCGGCACCTGTAAAAATTCTATTTTTCATATATATCTCGCCTTTCAATTTTTAATCTAAAAAGCCTTTTGCAGCTAAAAGTTCAGCCATTAAAACTGCTCCGCCTGCTGCACCTCTAATGGTGTTATGCGACAAGCAAACAAATTTATAATCGTACTGTGAATCCTGTCTTAATCTGCCAATTGAAATTGCCATTCCGTTTTCCATTTCACGGTCTAGGTGTGTTTGCGGACGGTTTTCCTCTTCAAAATAATGCAAAAATTGTTTTGGAGCAGATGGTAAATTAAGGTCTTGAGCCTCGCCTTTAAAGCTTTCCCATTTTTGTTTAATTTGCTCGATGCTAGGTTTATTTTCAAAGGAAACAAAACAAGCAGCTAAATGTCCATCACTAACAGGAACACGAATACACTGAGTTGTTATAGAAGGGGAAGATGCTAGTTCAATTGCACCATTATTTAATTTGCCCCAGATTTTAAGTGGCTCTTTTTCGCTTTTTTCTTCTTCTCCGCCAATAAATGGTATAACATTATCTAGAATTTCAGGCCATGTTTCAAATGTTTTTCCGGCACCGGAAATAGCTTGATAAGTACAAGCTAACGCTTTTGTAACGCCAAATTCCATTAAAGGATGTAGTGCAGGAACGTAACTTTGCAGTGAGCAGTTGGATTTAACTGCAATAAAGCCACGTTTTGTACCTAACCTAGTGCGTTGAGCTGTTATAACATTAGCGTGTTCTGCATTTATTTCAGGTATAATCATTGGCACGTCAGGCGTGAATCTGTTTGCCGAATTGTTTGAAATAACAGGACATTCAGCTTTTGCATAAGCTTCTTCTAGTTTTTTTATTTCATCTTTTGGCATATCAACAGCACAAAAAACAAAGTCTACTGATTTTGCGATTTTTTCTATGTCAGCTGTTGCATCTAAAACAACAATATCTTCCATTGATTTTGGAATAGCTGTTTTCATAGCCCATTTTTTTCCTACAGCTTCTTTATATGTTTTGTTAGCAGAGCGTGATGATGCTGCCATAGTAGTGACATTAAACCAAGGATGGTTTTCCAGTAAAAGTGCAAATCTTTGACCAACCATTCCGGTTGCACCGATAATTCCTACATTAAATTTTTTCATTATAAGTTCCTCCAATTAATTTTATTAAAACTTTTAATCATCAACTTCATTTGTGTAAACAAATCAT
>JAVWHI010000140.1:0-3602 GCA_036640155.1 Oscillospiraceae bacterium
ATCTTAGACTGTATTTCGTTTAATGTGATGAGGGGATAATTTATAAAAATACTGTCAATTGGCATTAATGTTTGCTCGAGTTTATTTTCACGAACTAATTCTTGCACTTGCTCTAAAGTATAGCAGTCCTTAAGTAAAAAGTTGCCTGACTTTACACGCTCTAGATTACCCATAACACAGTCAACGTCAAGTGCTTTGCCAATATCGTCGCATAAAGTCCGCACATATGTACCCTTGCCACATGAAATTCTTAATGTGCCACTTTGTAAATTTTCATCAAAGTTCATAAGTTCAAGTGAATAAATCATAGCTTTTCGAGGAGTTCGTTCGATTTCAATACCCTGACGTGCCATATCATAAAGTCTACGACCGTTGACTTGCACAGCCGAAAACATTGGCGGAATTTGCTTAATTTCACCGCTAAATCTTGTAAGCACATTTTGTACTTGCATTAAATTTACATTCGTTTTTTTTGACGATATCACTTCACCAAAAATATCAAGTGTATTCGTTTTTATTCCAAATTTAAACTCAGCAATATATTCCTTATCATGGTTTGGCAAAATGTCGCAAGCTTTTGTCGCTTTGCCAAAAAAAATCGGTAAAACTCCGGTTGCCATTGGGTCAAGCGTGCCTGCATGACCTATTCTTTTTGTTTTACTCATTCCTCTAAGCCTTGCAATGACATCAAAAGATGTATACTCTTGAGGTTTGTTTATACATAAAATACCATTCATTAATATATTTGTCAGTAAAAAACCGACTTCACCAATCTTTATTAATTTGCATCTTCTATTAAGCTCATATAAGGTTTAATTACATCTAATACTAGTTTTTTTGTGGTTTGCATATCTTCTTTTATTAAGCAACCTGCTGCCCTTATATGTCCTCCGCCTCCCAATTTAGCACAAATTTCAGAGGCATTTATATATTTATTAGTGCGTATAGAAATTTTATGTGAAGTCTCATCTTTTTGCGTTATTGTTACTCCGATTTCAACACCTTCTATAGAGCGAGGAATTGTAGAAATAGCATCTAAGTCTGATTCTGTTGCGCCTGTTTGCTCAACAAGTTCTTTAGAAATTCCAATCAATGCAACACGATCTTCAAAATAATATTCGAGATTCTTATATGCTTCACACTCGATTTTAACTTGATTAATCGTTTTGGTATCAAAAAATACTCTGTTAATTTGTGCATGTTGCGCGCCACATTCAACTAAGTGAGCAGCAACGTTATGCGTGTTAGCTGTCACGTTTGAGTATTTAAAACATCCAGTATCAGTTGTTATTCCTAGGTACAAACAGTTTGCAATATCACTGTTTATTTTTACGCCCAAATTAGTAATAACTTCATAAATTAATTCACAACTTGCAGCAGCATTTGGTCTAATAAAAATATCTTTTGCGTTTAAAGTGTTTATTTCATGATGATCAATTGCCAAAATAATAGAATCAGCAAATTTATTTAGGCTTTCACCTAATAGCGACGGACTTGCAATATCAACAGAAATAATTGTTTTCGGTTCAAAGTCGCAACAATTACCCTCCATTATAAACTCATATTTTGGTGGTATTTCATCATTGCATTTTACGCAAGCGGTTTTATTTAGTAGCTTTAGTGCTTTCATGAGTCCAAAAGCACTACCTAATGTATCACCATCTGGACTTATATGAGTTAATATTAAAAAATCGTCGTTATCTAATAAAATGTCAGATGCCTGTTTTGCGTTTATTTTCATTGCAATTCTCCATCCGTTTTCTTAAAACAAACAAAGTTATTAAGTAAACTTCATCTGTTTTATAATTATTCTTTGTCTTCGTTTATATCTTCAAGAATTTTGTTGATTTTTGCACTATAAGCTATCGAATCGTCTGCAACAAAAATAAATTGTGGTGTTTTTCTCATATGCAGCCTCTGCGCTATTTCTTTTCTAATAAATCCGCTAGCAGCTTTTAAACCCTCAATAGATGTTTTTGTTATGTCTTCGCCTTCAATAGCACTAACATAAACGGTGCAAAACGATAAATCATTTGTTAAATTTAGTTTTATGATACTAAGCATTTTTGAAACACGTGGGTCTTTTAGTTGAGCAAAAACGACGCATAATTCTTTTTTAACATCTTCAGACAATCGTCCTAGTTTAAACCCGGGCATATAACTACCACCCTTCTAATATTTACAATTAATCAATATACTCTTCTAAAATGAATGACTCTAGAATATCTCCAACTTTAATGTCACCGAATTTTTCAAGTCCTATTCCACATTCGTATCCAGTTGCAACTTCTTTTGCATCGTCTTTAAAGCGTTTAAGCGATATTATTTTATCTTCTGCCAAAACGATTCCATCACGTACAACTCGAATTAATGCTGAACGTGCAACTTTACCCTCAGTAACATAAGAGCCTGCAATAACTCCAACATTAGTAATTTTATATACCAAACGCACTTCTGCTTTTCCAAGTGCAACTTCTCTAGTTTTAGGTGTAAGCATTCCCTTCATAGCATCACGAACATCATCAATTGCATCATAAATGATTCTATAAAAACGCATTTCAACGTCTTGATCAGAAGCAATACTTTCAGCATCAGCTGTAGCACGAACGTTAAATCCTATAACAATTGCTCCACACGCTTGTGCAAGCATTATATCAGAACGTGTTATAGCACCAACAGCGCTATGAATAACTTTAACTCTAACTTCTTCATTTGTTATTTTTTCAAGTGATTGCTTAACAGCCTCTGCCGAGCCTTGAACATCTGCTTTAACAATAATAGGAAGTTCTTTCATTTCACCTTGTTCAATTTGGCTAAATAAATTATCAAGTGTGACTTTAGTATAAGCATTAAATATTTCTTCTTTTTGAGAATATC
Organism: Oscillospiraceae bacterium; assembly: GCA_036640155.1. Classification (GTDB taxonomy): domain Bacteria; phylum Bacillota; class Clostridia; order Oscillospirales; family Ruminococcaceae; genus JAVWHI01. Next base: position 2,878 of record JAVWHI010000140.1, read on the forward strand.
GACGTTGGTCAACCAAAGTTCTAGCCAATCGTTCGTTTTCAACAGCGTTAAAAATGTCTCCTGCTTCTGGAACTTCGCTAAGTCCTGTGATTTCAACTGGGCAAGACGGACCAGCTTGAAAAACTTCATGTCCTCTATCGTCAGTCATAACTCTAACTCTACCAACAGTTGCACCTGCGATTAAAATATCACCGGTTTTTAAAGTTCCATTTTGAACAAGCAATGTTGCAATAGGTCCACGTCCTTTATCAAGGCGAGCCTCAACAACTGTACCTTTAGCTTGACGATTAGGATTTGCTTTTAAATCCTGCATTTCAGCAACTAATATAACCATTTCAAGTAAGCGGTCAATTCCTTCACCAGTTAAAGCCGAAACAGGACAGCAAATTGTGTCTCCGCCCCACTCTTCAGGAACAAGTTCATATTCAGTTAATGACTGCATAATTTTATCAGGATTTGCACCCTGTTTATCCATTTTATTAATAGCTACGATAATCTGAACGCCTGCTGCTTTTGCATGGTTTATAGCTTCAACAGTTTGAGGCATAATTCCGTCATCAGCTGCAACAACTAAAATTGCAATATCTGTAACCATTGCTCCACGCGCACGCATTGAAGTAAATGCTTCATGACCTGGAGTATCTAAAAATGTTATTTCTTTACCATTGATATTTACTTTATATGCACCGATGTGCTGTGTAATTCCGCCTGCCTCTGTCGATGTT
>JAVWHI010000141.1:0-638 GCA_036640155.1 Oscillospiraceae bacterium
GCTGGTGATTGTGGTGATTTCAACGCATATATAGGCTCTGTAATATACAAAGGCTCACACAATGAAATTATAGCAGAAACCGACAATAAAAAATGGCTACTTAAAACACAAATTGATGAACAGGTGGATTCGTATGCAGGGATAAAGCTTAATCTTGAAAATGCAATTATCACCAAGTTGGAGGGATAGTTATGAATTCAAAAAAACTAGCTTTTCCTTATTTTGCATGGATGTTTATCTTTACTATCATTCCTATTGCTATGATAGCTTATTTTGCTTTTACAAATGAAAGTGGAGAGTTCTCTTTAGAAGCTATCGGGAAAATCTCCTCTTATTCTAGTACTATTATCTATTCTATAATAATTGCCCTTATCTCAACTGTTATCTGCCTTCTTTTAGCTTATCCACTCAGCTATATAATGTCAAGAAAAAAATTTAACGTACAAAAAACTCTTGTTATTTTAATCACATTACCTATGTGGCTTAATTTTCTGCTTAGAATTTATTCATGGATTATTCTTTTGCAAAAAGGCGGTATTTTAGACCGTGTTGTAAATATATTTGGTACAGATATAAGTCTTTTAGGAAATAGTGGCGCTGTTGTTTTGGGAATGGTCTATAATTTTCTACCGTTTATG
>JAVWHI010000141.1:648-3577 GCA_036640155.1 Oscillospiraceae bacterium
CTACCTTTATATACTGCTATGTCTAAAATTGATAATAGTGTTTTAGAGGCCGCTAGCGATCTTGGCGGAAATGGGCGTCAAATATTTTCTAAAGTAGTCTTCCCTCTTAGTGTTCCTGGAATTGTATCCGGAATTACTATGGTTTTTGTTCCTGCCGCTAGTACATTTTTAGTTTCACAATATTTAGGTGGCACAAACAACCTTATGATTGGTGATATAATAGAACGTGAATTTTTACGCAGTAAAAACGTAGGCTCTGCTATTTCACTTGTTTTGATGGTAGTAATGCTTTTATTTATGACAGTTATGAATAAATTCAGTGATGATAATATGGAGGGAGTTGTATAATGAAAAAAATTCTTTCTAATCTTTATATTGGATTTATTATGCTCTTTTTATATGCACCTATATTTGTTTTAATCTTTTACTCCTTTAACGATGGCAAAACATCTGTATGGAGTGGCTTTACTTTCAAATGGTATGCTGAGCTTTTTGCTAGTAGTTCGCTAATGACTGCTCTTTTTAATAGCCTTTTAGTAGCTGTTTTGTCTGCTACAATAGCAACTATTTTAGGTACTTTTGCAGCAATTGGCATTAATAATTTTAAAGGTTTTTCCAAAAGACTTACAATGAACATATCAAATATTCCTATAATTAACCCGGAAATTGTAACCGGTGTATCGATAATGCTTTTATTTGTATTCGCAGGACAAATCTTCCATTTTGAAATGGGATTTATGACGGTTTTACTTGCACATATTGGTTTTTCAACACCATACATAATTTTAAATGTTGCACCTAGATTAAGAGTTAGAGATAAAAATATTTATGACGCTGCTTTAGACCTTGGTTGTAACGAGCGTACCGCATTTTTTAAAGTTGTAGTTCCTGAAATCTTACCCGGTGTACTTAGTGGCTTTTTAATCGCCTTTTCATTTTCACTTGATGATTTTATTATTACTTATTTCACCTGTGGAGCTCAATTCCAAACACTCACGATTGAAATTTATACAATGCTAAAACGCAGAATTACTCCATCTATTAACGCACTTTCCACTATAATTTTTCTAACTGTATTATTTGTTTTAATTGTGTCAAATATACTTAGTATAAAAAAACAGAATAAAATCAAACAATAAATTATATTACAGTTACGAAAGGATCTTGTAAAATGAAAAAGCCAAACATTCTATTTATTCTATCCGATGATCAAGGTTATTGGGCTACCGGCAAACACGATCGTGAAATTATTTCACCAAACCTAAATAGGTTATCTGATAAAGGGGTAACCTTTGATAACTTTTTTTGTGTATCACCTGTTTGCTCACCTGCCAGGCTTTCTATCTTCACCGGTAAAATTCCTTCTGCACATGGTGTTCACGATTGGATTGCTAAAGGGCATATTGACAGCAAGCATTTATCCGATGATTTAAAAGAAAATTTTGCTAATGAAAATTGTCCTGAAGAATACAACTGGCCACGTAATCAATTATCTAATGATACTGCTCGTATGTACTTAAATTCTCAAAGATGTTTTACAAACGCACTAGCAGATAATGGCTATGACTGCTCTATTATTGGAAAATGGCATATGGGAGAAAGCGAAGTACCGCAAGCTGGATTTACTGATTTTAGAACACTTGCAATGGGCGGGGACAACTATATGTTTCCTGTTATTTGTAAAGATGGTGTCGTGTCAATGCTAAAACATAAATATGTTACCGATTATGTCACAGAAAATGCAGTTGAAATGATACAATCCCATCCAAAAGACAAGCCTTTTTATTTGAGTGTTCACTATACTGCTCCTCATGCGCCATGGGATAAAGAGCAGCATCCAAAAGAGATATATGATATGTATGAATACTGCGACTTTACAGCTACTCCTAACGTGCCAATACATAAGGATGCGGACATTTATGGAATGAACGATGAAGATTACAAAGCATACAGAATTAAGTGTTTAAGGGGCTATTACACAGCTATAACCGGTATGGATATAGGTATAGGCAAAATTCTTGACACATTAGAAGCACAAAACGAGCTTGATAATACTATTATCGTTTTTACCGCTGATAATGGAATGAGTATGGGACATCACGGCATATTTGGAAAAGGAAATGGCACATATCCTATGAATATGTATGATACTGCTGTAAAAGTTCCAATGATAGTATCCTATCCAAAACAGTTTAAAAGCGGATTTAAAACAAAAGCTCTTTGCAGTCATTATGATATATACCCTACTTTAATGGATTTACTAGACATAAAAACTGAGGACTTATCTAAACTTCCAGGCTCTAGCTTTAAAGAAATACTACTTGGAAATGACAACACAGGAAATGAGAGTGTTGTAGTTTATGACGAATACGGTCCTGTAAGGATGATAAGAACACATAATTATAAGTATATAAGACGTTTTACTATTGATAATTATGATGAATTTTACGATTTAAAAGCCGATCCTGATGAGCTTAATAATTGTATTGACAAACCAGAATTTGCTGATATAATAAATACTATGAAAAATGAATTAGAAGAGTGGTTTAACAAATACAGTGTTCCACAGTATGACGGAAAATACCTTGATGTACATGGCATAGGTCAAATCGAAATGCTTGATGGAGATACAAACAAACAACTTTTCAAATAGTAAAAAGGAGATAATAAATGAAAAAAATAATTGCAATTGCACTTTGTCTTATGATGACAATTCCTATGATGACTTCATGCCACAAATATGAAGCAGAAATCAATGTATACAATTGGGGCGAATATATGGCAAACGGATCTGAAGGCTCAATGAAAATAGTTAAGGATTTTGAAAAAAAGTTCAACGTTAAGGTTAATTATACAACCTTTGACTCAAACGAAGTTATGTATGACAAGCTAAAATCCACTAACTTATCATATGATGTTATAATTCCTT
>JAVWHI010000142.1:0-1686 GCA_036640155.1 Oscillospiraceae bacterium
TATCCATTCTAATCAACTTACTTGCTTTATATCCATCAATTTCATAATCAAAAGATGCATACCCTTTTGTACAAGATTTTAATTTATCGAAGAAGTCATATACAATTTCATTAAGTGGCAAATCATAGTGAAGTTCTACACGAGTAGAATCAAGATATTTCATGTCTATAAAAACACCACGTCGGTCTTGACAAAGCTCCATTATGTTTCCAACAAATTCTGTTGGAGTTAATATATTTGACTTAACCATCGGCTCTTGTGCTTGTGCTATTTGCGAAACATCAGGATAATTTGATGGGTTATCTATAGTTATCGTTTGCCCATTAACTAATGTTATTTTATAAACAACAGATGGTGCTGTTGTAATTAAGTCAAGGTTAAACTCACGTTCAAGACGTTCTTGAATTATTTCCATATGCAGAAGTCCTAAAAAGCCACAACGAAAACCGAATCCTAAAGCAAGTGAAGTTTCAGGCTCAAAAGTTAGTGAGGCATCATTAAGCACTAATTTGTCGAGTGCATCTCGTAAATCACCATATTTTGCTCCATCAGATGGGAATATTCCCGAAAAAACCATAGGATTAACTTTTCTATATCCTTCTAAAGGCATATCAGCAGGTCTGTTTGCAAGAGTGACCGTGTCACCAACATTAGTTTCTGCAATGTTTTTAATTGCCGCCGCAATGTACCCAACTTCGCCTGCTAAAAGTGTCTTACATGGTACAACTGACTTTGCGCCCATATATCCAACTTCAACAACATCATATTCCGACCCAGTTGACATCATTTTTATTCGATCACCAACGCTTACTTTTCCGTCGTTGACACGAACATAAACTACAACTCCTTTATACGAATCATAATATGAATCAAATACCAAAGCTTTTAATGGTGCATCTTCGTCGCCTGAAGGCGGTGGTATTTTATTTACTACTTCTTCTAAAACCGCTTCAATATTTATACCCATTTTTGCAGATATGCGTGGCGCATCCATAGCAGGAATCCCAATTATATCTTCAACATCATGACAAACACGCTCAGGGTCAGCAGAAGGTAAATCGATTTTGTTTACTACAGGAACAACTTCTAAATTATGGTCAATTGCCAAATATGTGTTAGCAAGTGTCTGTGCCTCAATTCCTTGTGACGCATCAACTACTAATATCGCTCCCTCACATGCAGCAAGTGAACGTGAAACTTCATAGTTAAAATCGACATGACCTGGTGTATCTATTAAGTTTAGTTCGTAAGTATCACCGTCTTTTGCCTTATAATTAACTTTTACTGCACGTGACTTTATCGTTATTCCCCGTTCACGTTCAATATCCATATTATCTAACAACTGTGCTTGCATTTCCCTCGTTGTAACTGCGCTTGTTTTTTCTAGAAGTCTGTCTGCAAGTGTACTTTTACCGTGGTCTATATGCGCTATTATACAAAAATTTCTAATTTTATCCTGCCTGTTTGACAAAATATCACCTCTTATATGATTTATGATTACATCAATTGGTCAATCGTGGTTTGTTCAAGTGTGTGTGAAACATCAGCAGTAATTTTTGCAAAAACACGTTGCACTTTGCAGTTTGTTTCATTTCTATTGCACGGTGTTTGAGGGCTTAAGCATCTACTGAAAAAATAATCGCCTTCAACAGTTTGTAAAATATCTTTTAAAGAAATAGTATTTAC
>JAVWHI010000142.1:1696-3574 GCA_036640155.1 Oscillospiraceae bacterium
TTATCCGCCTTGAGTTCATTTAAAAGATTTTGCAATTCCATCTGCTACAAGTTTACGTAAGATTTTAAGTGAAAATCTAAGCGACACTGATGATAATTCAGCAATTGCATTAGCATCAATTCGTTTATTAGCTTTTGCTAGACAAAGTACTATGCGTATTGCATAGTCACTTTCTAATGTAATATGCACTGTAATATCAACCTTTCTCAAATATTTATCTATCTATGCAGTTTATTCAAGAAAGTCCTTAAGCTTTTTACTGCGACTTGGATGACGTAATTTTCTTAACGCTTTTGCTTCAATTTGACGAATCCGTTCTCTGGTTACTGCAAATTCTTTTCCTACTTCTTCAAGTGTTCTAGGTCTTCCATCTTCAAGTCCAAAGCGAAGTCTTAAAACTTTTTCTTCTCTGTCTGTGAGAGTTCCTAAAACACCGCTAAGTTGCTCTTTTAACAATATATGTGATGCCGCATCATCTGGAGCTAGTGCATCATCATCAGGTATAAAGTCGCCTAAATGACTATCTTCCTCTTCACCTATTGGAGTTTCAAGAGAAACTGGCTCTTGTGCAACTCTAATAATTTCACGCACTTTATCTACAGGCATATCAAGTTCATAAGCTACTTCTTCAGCACTAGGCTCATGACCATTTTTGTGTAGCAGTTGGCTTGAAACTTTTTTAACTTTATTTATCGTTTCCACCATGTGAACAGGAATACGAATAGTACGTGCTTGGTCAGCAATAGCTCTAGTTATTGCCTGTCTTATCCACCACGTTGCATAAGTTGAAAATTTGAATCCTTTTGTATAATCAAATTTTTCTACAGCTTTAATAAGTCCTAGATTACCCTCTTGAATCAAGTCTAGAAACTGCATACCTCTACCTACGTATCGTTTAGCAATACTTACTACAAGTCGCAGATTTGCCTCTGATAGGCGTTTTCTTGCTTCAATATCACCGTCATTCATTCTTTCAGAAAGACTTATTTCCTCTTCAGCTGATAAAAGCGGAACTCTTCCTATTTCCTTTAAATAAACTTTAACCGGGTCATCAATATTAACGCCTTCAGCAGCTAAAACTAGTTCAACAACATCACTGCTCTCTCCGCCTATTTCCATATCGATGTCAGGAGTAAAATCTTCAATAACTTCAATATTCAAGCTCTCAAGCGACTCATAAAGTTTATCAATTTGCTCTACATCAAAATCAAGTTCTTCGAGTGCATCGTTAATTTCTTGAGTTGTAAGTTTTCCCTTTGTTTTACCCTGCTCCATTAATTCAGTTACTGTTGTCTTTTTTTCAACTATACTCATAAGTAATCTTCCTTTCGGCAATAGCCTTGTATGTTTGTTTTTACTTTTTCTTTTTTTGTAAAAGCTGTTGACGGATTAATTCTAAATCTTGACCGCTCATACTTTTAATATCTTCATTTGATAATTCATTTTTATGCTGCAACAGTATGTCTATATAATCATCTAGCAGTTCTTTTGTGTTTGAAAATTCATGTTTTTGGGCAAATGACCTTGAAATAACACTAATTTCATCAATGGAAAAGCCTTCATATAAATTAGATAACGTTATATCTTCCCCACTTTTTATGATACCTATCAGCTTTTGTAAAACTCTTTTATTAAAATCTGTGCTAAAATCGTCCGGTGAGATTTTTTCAAGCAACTGGTTACAGATATCTGGATTTTTGAATAAATAAACAATAATGTTTTCCTCTGCTACTGCCTCACGAAAAAACGCTTGCTTTTGTGGATTAACCTTATCATAAGAATTTGTTTTTCCGTTTTGGATATTATCCCAATCGTGTTTATCTTTAAGCCCTTTACTTCTTTTTATAGTGGCAGTTGACTGCGACAAAATAGTTAAAA
>JAVWHI010000143.1:0-3504 GCA_036640155.1 Oscillospiraceae bacterium
TTGCTTTTTTGCGAAAAAGCCAGTCACAGGAAAAACGTGTCACTGGCACGTTTTTTTACACTGTTCCATTCAAGTCCTAACAAAACATCCGTAAAACAAAAACCAGTCCGAAATGGACTGGCTTTTGTTTTTTGGTTGCGGGGATAGGACTTGCTTTTTTGCGAAAAAGCCAGTCACAGGAAAAACGTGTCACTGGCACGTTTTTTTACACTGTTCCATTCAAGTCCTAACAAAACATCCGTAAAACAAAAACCAGTCCGAAATGGACTGGCTTTTGTTTTTTGGTTGCGGGGATAGGACTTGCTTTTTTGCGAAAAAGCCAGTCACAGGAAAAACGTGTCACTGGCACGTTTTTTTACACTGTTCCATTCAAGTCCTAACAAAACATCCGTAAAACAAAAACCAGTCCGAAATGGACTGGCTTTTGTTTTTTGGTTGCGGGGATAGGACTTGAACCTATGACCTTCGGGTTATGAGCCCGACGAGCTACCAACTGCTCCACCCCGCGACATTACGTGTTTTTATGTTAAAAGACAATGTGCTTTTTTGACTTGTTTATATTATACACTATAGAAAACAAAAAAGCAACCATTTTCTGAAAAAAAGTTGCTTTTTTTAATATTCCGATTGTAAAACCGGGAACAAAGGCAGTGATATAAGCGATGTAAGGAAACAAAAAAGTTATTAGTAAAGCAAAAAACAGCTACTTATTTAGTGTCTTCTTTATCATCTGACTCGGCGTTATCAGAACTTTGCTCAGAAACAGGACTATCTTTTTCATCTAATTCATATTCGTGAAATTCAGGACTATCATATAAATCTTCGTCTTCCAAATAAATGTTAGGGTCGAAATCAAGCTCTTCCTTAATAACTTCAGCCTTTTTCCTTAGGTATGTCGCAATAGCAACAGAAAAACCGACAAGTGCTGTGATACCTGTAATAGCGATTAAAATAGTTTTACTTTTTTTCTTCATAAATTAGCACACCCCTTCAATTGAGATAATTTCTCATCAAAACTTATTATACCCTTTATAAATAAAAATTTCAACTGTTTTTTAATTTATTTGTAATTGTCTTTTAAACAAAGAAAAAAATGAATTTATTGCTAGTTTCGGTTGTAGACATTATTTAAAACCTGTGGTATAATATTAATAAGTCTAAATTATTTTAGCGTGAGGCTTATCAGTACATCCGGTGAGTAAATCACCAAAAGCGAGTACAGTGCATAATATGATTTGAATGGTGATTATTATGTGAAAGGGTGTATATGAATGGGCAACATTTGCGTTAAAGGCGGCAGCCGATTGAAAGGCGAAATAAGTATACATGGTGCAAAAAACAGCTCTCTGCCTATTTTAGCGGCAACAATTTTAGATAAAGGAACAACTGTATTACATAATTGCCCCGACCTTTCTGATGTTGATGCTGCAATAAAAATATTAATTTATTTGGGTTGTGAAGTAAGACGAGAGCAAAACACATTGATTATAGACAGTACAAATATAAAAAACTGTGATATACCTGAGCATTTAATGCGAGAAATGCGGTCGTCTGTTTTGTTTTTAGGAGCGATTATTTCACGGTGTCAAGAGGCTAACCTTTTTTACCCCGGTGGGTGCGAATTAGGCCCTCGTCCAATCGACTTGCATCTTGAAGCACTTCGTAAACTAGGTGCTACAATAACAGAAGAATATGGTAGTCTTGCCTGCACATGTGCAAAAAGAATGCGTGGCACAAAAATAGCTTTATCATTTCCTAGTGTAGGAGCAACAGAAAACATAATAATAGCAGCAGTAAAAGCGTTTGGGGAAACGACGATAAACAATGCAGCACAAGAGCCTGAAATAGTAGACTTAGCTAACTTTTTGATAAGTCGAGGCGCTAAAATTAAAGGCGCTGGAAAAAGCACAATAGTGATAAAAGGCGTGGAAAGACTTTGTAGCACCGAGTACACAGTTATGCCCGACAGGATTGTAGCGGCAACGTACTTAAGTGCGGCGGTCATAACAGGCGGCGAGATAACAGTTAGTGAGGTAAACCCACAGGACTTGCAAAGCGTTATCCCGGTGTTTGAACAGGTGGGCAGTATAATTACACTTGAAAAGAAAAAAATCCACATAAAAGCACCATCTATAATAAAACCGGTCAGCTATATTAGAACGATGCCGTACCCCGGTTTTCCAACAGACGCTCAAGCACCGATTATGGCAATGCTAACACTAGCTGCCGGAACGAGTGTCTTTGTAGAAAACATATTTGAAAACAGGTATAAACACGCATGGGAACTAATAAGAATGGGCGCTAATATAAAAGTCGAGGGTAAAGTAGCGGTAGTGCAGGGCGTAGAAAAACTATACGCCGCCCGAGCAACAGCAACCGATTTGCGAGGCGGAGCAGCGTTAGTAGTAGCAGCACTAGCGGCAAAAGGAGAAACAAGTATAAGCGATATCAAGCATATAGATAGAGGATATGAAGATATAGTTAGAGATTTACATATTCTAGGCGGTGACATAAAAAGAATAGCAGACGTAGCGGTGTAAAGAAGTAAAAACTATAAGGGATAAAAGTAATATGAAAAAAACACGTGTACCACAAAATTATGATATGTCACGCCAACGTGAAAACGCCAGAGACTTAAACGGTGAGCGACTTAAAAAAAGGCGTAAGAAAAACCATACGCTTCATTATATACTGCTTTTTATATTGACGTTGGTTATAGGATTTACACTCTCAGTCACGGTTTTTTTCAATGTGGAAGAAATAAACGTTATAGGAAATGAAAAGTATACTAAGGAAGAACTCATTGCAGGAACAGACCTTCAAATTGGAAAAAACCTTTTTAGGATTAGTAGCAAAAACTGCACGGATGCGATTATGAAAGAAAAAACAGACATAGATAGCGTAGAGGTTAAGAAAAAACTACCTAACGCTGTGGAAATAACAGTTAATGAATCAAAAGTTAGCGTGGCATCATGCAGTGAGGACGATTTTTACTTAATTAGTGCCGGCGGTAGAGTTGTGGATATTTCTAAAACTCCACCGCAAAGCGACGTAATTCTTCTTTATGGAATGAAGTTTGAAAACGTGGCAGTAGGCGACTTTGTTAAAAACATAAAAAATCAAGAAGGCTATGTCAATTTTGACAAACTTATTAATGCGATAAACTCAAGTGGATTAAAAGACATCACAATTATTGATATGTCTAACGAGTTTCAGATAAAACTATATTGGCAAAATAGAGTAGAGGTAAACGTCGGGAATATGAACGACCTCGAGTATAAATTTGACTTTGCACAAGAAATATTATTAAACCAAGTCGGTGAGGGCGAAACAGGCGTGCTTGACGTATCAAAACCTAAAAAAGGACTATACCGGGTGCAGACAATAACACTGCCTAGTAAGCCGGTCGCCAGTAACATAGATAATGAATAATATGTCATTTTATAACAGTATTTAAATAATAATAGTATAAAAGGCGAGTATAAGACGAGAAAAGTCGTAAAT
>JAVWHI010000144.1:0-2743 GCA_036640155.1 Oscillospiraceae bacterium
CAATTAATGAGATAAAACAGTTTCCTAAAATCTTTTCTGCTCCATCATAATCATCTTCACCCATTTTTATCGCTGCACGTGGTGCGCCACCCATGCCAATTAGAGCAGCAAACGCCGCTATAACCATTATTATCGGGAATGTTACGCCTACTCCTGTTAACGCAGTTGCCCCAACGCCAGGAATATGCCCAATGTACATTCGGTCAACAATATTGTAAAGTGCATTTATCAGTTGTGCCGCAATCGCCGGTATCGCTAGACTAAACAGCAACTTGCCTATTTTGCCGGTTCCTAACTCACTTGTTGAATTCATTTATTCTCACCATCCTGTTTCTATTAAACTTTTATTATACACTTTTAAGGTTAATATTTTGGTTTCAAACTGTGTATAAACTATTAATAATTATAAAGAGATTGTTTTAAAACAAGTCAATATCTCTTAAAAGCTATACAATTTCAGGTTTATAAAGACAATATTAGTAAAACAACTTGATTTTACTAGGAAAATATAGTATGATGAATTTGTAGCACTAATCACTTAAATTTAATCGTTTGCTTTCTAGTGTTTTAGTGCAAATTACCAATAGCATGTATTAAAATATATCTATCTAAACCATAATATGTAAGTTGTAGTGGTTTAAGAAAAAGGAGTAAAGCTATGTCAAATTTAAAAGCAGGAATCATCGGGTGTGGTGGAATTGCAAATGGCAAGCATATGCCGGCAATTAAAAAAACAAATCAAGTCGATATGGTTGCGTTTTGTGATTTAATCGAAGAAAAAGCGATAAAAGCAAAAAACGAATATGGTACAGCTGATGCAAAAGTTTACAAAGACTACAAAGAGTTACTAAAAGACGACGGCATAGATGTTATATATGTGCTAACTCCAAATCGCTCACACAGCTATATTACTATTGATTCACTTAAAGCTGGCAAACACGTAATGTGTGAAAAGCCTATGGCTAAAACATATCTTGAAGCTCAACAAATGGCACAAGTAGCTAAAGAAACCGGTAAAGTTTTGACAATTGCATACCAAAATCGTTGTAGTGCTGAGGCGCTATATTTAAAAGCTGCCATTGAAGACGGTGAATTAGGCGATATTTATTATGCAAAAGCACACGCCATAAGACGTCGTGCTGTCCCAACTTGGGGAGTGTTTTTAAACGAATATGAACAAGGTGGCGGTCCTCTAATTGATATCGGTACGCACGCATTAGACTTAACACTGTGGGAAATGAATAATTACAAGCCCAAAATGGTTGTCGGCAACGTTTATAAAAAACTTGGTGACCAAAAAAACTCCGCTAACGCATGGGGAGATTGGGATCCTAAAGAATATACAGTTGAAGATTCCGCTTTTGGATTTATTACAATGGAAAACGGTGCTACAATAGTATTGGAAGCGAGTTGGGCTTTAAACACTTTAGATGTCAAAGAGGCAAAAACAACTTTATGCGGCACTAAAGGCGGAGCTGATATGGAAAATGGGCTGCGTTTTAATTGTGTTGAACATAACCGTCAAATTACAAAAATACCGTGCATGAACAACGGTGGAGTAGATTTTTTTAGTTCCTCAAACACTGACATGTCCGATTTAGAGGCAATTAACTTTATAAATGCAGTTACTAATGGAGAAGAACTTCGAGTAAAACCTGAAGAGGCTATGGTTGTTACAAGAATTTTAGAAGCAATTTATGAGTCTGCAAAAACTCATAAGCCTGTTTATTTCAATGACTAATAATACTTTAAATAATATTGGAGGTAAATAATTATGCAAATTGGAGTTTTTAGCACACTACTTTCAGAAAAAAGTTTAGACGAAGCTCTTTCATATTTAAAAAGCAAAGGTGTTAACGCAGTCGAGATTGGCTGCGGCGGATGTCCGGGAAAAGCACACGCTGACCCTGATATTTTGCTTAATGATGAAAAAAAGCTACAGGAATTTAAAGACACAATAAAAAAATACGATATGCAAATTAGCGCACTTAGTTGCCATACTAATCCAGTGCATCCAGATAAAAAAACTAGAGAGTTTAATGACAACGAATTGACAAAAGCCATTTTACTTGCACAAAAGCTTGGGGTAACTATTATTAATACTTTTTCAGGTTGTCCTGGCGACTGCGAGGGTGCTAAATACTCAAACTGGGTGACTTGTCCGTGGCCTGAAGAATTTACGACTATTTTGGATTATCAGTGGAACGATGTGTTAATTCCGTATTGGAAAGAAAAAGTGTCTTTTGCAAAAAAACATGGTGGAATAAAATTTGCTTTAGAAATGCACCCCGGCTTTTGCGTTTACAACGCCGAAACCTTATTAAAGCTGCGTGAAGCAGTAGGTGACGAAATAGGTGCAAACTTTGACCCTAGCCATCTTATATGGCAAGGTGCTGACCCGGTACAAGCTATAAAAGCCATTGGAAAAGAGAACGCTATTTTTCATTTTCATGCTAAAGATACAAAAATCGATAAGTATAATACTGCAATAAACGGGGTTCTTGACACTAAGCATTACTCTGATGTTTTAAACCGCTCATGGGTTTTTCGCACTGTTGGCTATGGCAATGACTATGCTTACTGGAAAGATATTGTTTCCGCTTTAAAAACTGTAGGTTATGATTATGTCATAAGCATTGAGCATGAAGATAGCCTTATGTCCGTCAACGAAGGGCTAACTAAGGCAGTTGACTTTTTAAAAGAAGTTATCACAACCCAATCAAGCACCGGCATGTGGTGGGCG
>JAVWHI010000144.1:2753-3463 GCA_036640155.1 Oscillospiraceae bacterium
CTCGTCCACCAAAATGTTATTCACATATGTTTTTTAAAACCTTAAAGGCTGATACTTTCTAGCTACCACCAATTAATATTTGTTATTAAACTCAAGAAGTCTTATTTTATATCTAAAAATGTAGTAACTCTGGTTTTTTAAAGCTAAAACAATGTAATTTGAAAGATAGCATTAATATTTTGTCGGTTCATATATTTTCTTGTGATTTGGCTTTACATTTGCTGAAAAATATGGTATTATGATAAATAGAAATCTTATATCAAATCACTTGCTTAAATTAAGGAGATCAATATGAACACAAAAACCAAAGACCTGGATATTAAAACTTTGTTTAGTATACTTTTGCATAATCTAAAATACATAATTGCTGCAATAATATTGGGAGTAATTCTTGCTATAGTTATTACTAAAGTCTTCATAGACCCTAAATACAATTCTTCAGTTTCAATTTATGTAAACAACAGCAACGAAGTGAATACAAATGCTAACTTAAATATAAACGATATTACTGCCTCACAAAAGCTCGTTGACACTTGCATTGTCATTTTAACAAATGATGAGATTTTAACCAAAGTTTCAGAATCATTACTTGAAAAGTATTCTACGGATGAACTTGATGATTATTTAGGTCTTGCTAATATTAATGGCAAAATGATGCCATCTCCTGCTTCAATTAGAAAAACAATTGCTATGGCCTCAGTTAACCAAAC
>JAVWHI010000145.1:0-3451 GCA_036640155.1 Oscillospiraceae bacterium
GTTTTCGTGCATTGTATATAATATACGTCTATGTACAGGCTTTAATCCATCACGTACGTCAGGCAAGGCACGAGAAACTATTACTGACATTGAATATTCTAAAAACGATTTCCTCATTTCTTTATCAATATCAGTTGGGATTACATTTGATGCACTTGTATTATACAAAATATATTCACCTCTATATTTATTTTGCCAACATACCGCTTTAAAACGGTAGTTCTTTTCTTGTTTTTTTCATAACTAATAAGTCAAATAATTATGCGGACTTTGTTTTTTAAATAGAAAATTACTTTTGAAAGTAGTTTTCTTTAAATGCTTCTTTTAAAATTGTATCTATTTGTTCTTGCTTTTGTGCATCTATAAATCTTTTTGGAATTATAAACACTCTTTCTTTGCCTACACTAAGTAAAAATAGATTTTGTGTTGTATATGCTTTCATTTTATCTTCATTAAAATCTAAAACAAACGCTCCGTTTTCTTCTCCTATTTTTACGCAGTCCTCATACACTACCATGTTAAAATGTAAATCGTTTTCATCTGCTGCTTTTGCTGTTTTTTTAATGTGGGAATAAGGCATATACCATATCATACATATTACTGCTAGGCACATTGCACATAAAAAAATAGGTAAACCTTGTGACGGGTCTTTGATTATATTTGCTGTGTAAATAAGAAAAATTAAGGATAATACAGCAGTGTAAATCATATTTCTTTTATAAATTGTAGCTCTTTGAAATATCTTTAGTGCTTCTTTTATCTCTTTTCCATTAAAAGAATACGCTATTTCAATTCCTTGCCTATCTTTTAACTTGTCGATTCTTTCTTGACTAGGATTAATCGTTTCTTTTATATCGTATTCTTCAGAGTCAACTAGTTGCGGTATATCGTCATTATTTATTGGTGTGGTTTCTTCCACAATTTCTTCTTCATTTTTAATAGTTTCATTTTCTTCTTGCAAATTTTCCACATCTATTTTCTTTTTGTGTTGAAAAAAACCCATACTTTGTATCCTCCATTTTGCCGCTTTGCGTCAGCACAAACTTTAATAAATAATTACTCTTACCTCGCAAAGAAAAAAGTAATAAGAGCAAAAACTACTTTTGCTTATTTTTAAATATCTAAATTTTGAACATACCTTGCATTTTGTTCGATAAAGTCACGTCGTGGTCCTACTTTATCTCCCATTAATATTGTAAATGTTTCATCAGCTTGTGCTGCATCTTCAAGTTCAACTTTAATTATTGTTCTGTGTTCTGGATCCATTGTTGTTTCCCAAAGTTGTAACGGATCCATTTCTCCAAGACCTTTGTACCTTTGTATATCTACTTTTGCGTTCGTTTCTCCGCCAAGTTCTTGAATATACTCGTTTCTTTGTTCGTCTGAATAAGCATAACGTACTTGTTTTCCTCGTGATAGTTTAAATAGTGGTGGCTGTGCAATATATATATGTCCCTCGTCAACTAACGGACGCATAAAGCGGAAGAAAAATGTCAATAAAAGAGTTCTGATATGCGCTCCGTCAACGTCGGCATCCGCCATTATTATAATTTTACCGTATCTTATTTTAGCTATATTAAATTCTTCTCCGATACCCGTTCCTAACGCTGTTACTACCGGCATTAACTTTTCATTTCCATACACTTTGTCTATTCGTGCTTTTTCTACGTTTAGCATTTTTCCCCAAAGTGGAAGTATTGCCTGGAAACGTCTATCTCTTCCCATTTTAGCCGAGCCACCTGCTGAATCTCCCTCGACTATATATATTTCTGTAAACGTTGGATCTCTATCTGAACAATCGGCTAGTTTTCCAGGAAGTGAGGCTGTTTCTAATGCAGACTTTCTTCTGGTTAGCTCCCTTGCTTTTCTCGCTGCCTCTCTAGCTCTTTGCGCTGTTACCGCTTTTTCAAAGATAGAACGTGCTACAGCTGGATTTTCTTCAAGATAATTCATGAAGCTTTCGTTTACTAAACCTTCTACTAGTGTCCTTGCTGCTGTATTTCCTAGCTTTCCTTTCGTTTGACCTTCAAACTCGCAATCAGTAAGCTTAACGCTTACTATCGCAGTAAGACCCTCTCTAACGTCCTCTCCGGTCAATTTGTCGCCGTCTTTTAAAAAGTTATACTTTTTGCCGTAGTCATTTAAAACTCTTGTTATAGCATTTTTAAAGCCAGTTTCATGAGTTCCACCTTCACTTGTGTGAATATTGTTTGCAAAAGACAAAACAAGTTCATTGTAACTGTCATTATATTGCATGGCAATCTCTGCTACTGCATTTTCCGTATTTTTTGAAAGAAATATTACATCATCATGTAATACTTCTAGTTGCTTTCTCTTATGAATGTGTTCTACAAAACTTTTTATTCCACCTTCATAACAAAGTGTTTCTCCGACTATATTTTCTTCGTCTCTTTTATCTGTAATTGTTATTTTTATTCCGGCGTTTAAAAACGCTTGTTCTCTTAGTCTATTTAATAAAATATCATATTCATACGTCGTGGTTTCAAAAATAGTTCGGTCTGCTTTAAAAGAAACATCAGTACCGGTTTTGTTTGTTTGACCTATTACTTCCATTTCTTTGCTGTATTTTCCTCTTTCAAAACGTTGAAAATGGATTTGCTTACCGTCATAAACAGTAAGTTCAAGATACTCACTTAGTGCATTAACAACCGAGGCACCTACACCGTGAAGACCTCCTGCCATTTTATATCCGCCGCCGCCAAACTTACCGCCGGCGTGAAGAATAGTATAAACAACAGTAGCAGCAGAAATTCCTTCTTTTTCATGTATTCCTGTAGGGATTCCTCTTCCGTCATCAGAAACTTTTATTACATCATCTTTTAATAGATCAACTTCAATTTCTGTACAAAATCCAGCTAACGCTTCATCTATTGCATTATCTACTATTTCATATACTAAGTGATGAAGTCCTTTAGGACCAGTCGAACCTATGTACATACCCGGTCTTTTTCTTACCGCCTCTAATCCTTCAAGCACTTGAATTTGTTCTGCTCCATAATCCTGAGTTACTGGAATATTATCCACAATGATTTCCTCCGATTTACTTATTTTTTCTTTTATCTGCACGCTTCTTTAACGTTGTAGAAGATATTTGAGATATATAAATTGTTGTTTTTTTGTCTTTTTGTGTTACAACAAAAGATTTTGGCATTTCATATGAAACGGTTATTACTTTGTCTTTTTTCGAGGCGTTTGCTAAAAACTGTTTTGAAACTTTTGAAACTGAAGTTTTTTCAATATCAAAAACTCCAATGATTTCTTTGTCTCTTATAACTGTTTCTTGTCCTAAATGCAAGTACATATTTTCCTCTTTCTTTTATTCTTCGATTATACTTCCTTTTTTCATATTAAATATTTTAATGTTTTCGTTTTTGTAATTTTCACACATTTCACAGCATGTGATAAACACTTGAAACCCACTTGTTTTATT
>JAVWHI010000146.1:0-3381 GCA_036640155.1 Oscillospiraceae bacterium
ATAACTTTGGGTTTTATGGAGCCGTGCGGCTCTTTTTTTAATGCCTATGAAATTTGAGTAGTAAATAAGTTACTATTTTTTAGAAGGTGCATTACTCTAATGAAAAAAATCATCAGCATTTTGTTAGTGACTGTAATTGCTTTAACTTTTACATTTCCACTAACAGCACAACAACAATCAAGTACTCAAATTGATGAGCAAACACTTGATTTTTCACAATTCCGTGGAAACACAATGGCGCAAGGAATTGTTGATTCAAAAACACCATTAACAGCAGAAAATACGTTTGAAAAATGGGCTACTTCATTTGGCTCAGGTTGGAGCGACACTCCTGGAACGCCAATTATTGTGGGAGAAAATCTTTATGTTGTTGTACCAGGACAGAAAAAACTTTATCGTGTAAATAAAAATTCAGGCGAGATTTTACAGTCAGTTGACTCACCAGGTGAAAGTCAATTTTTCTCAATAATTGGCTATGGTGATGGCGTGATTTTCGTTCCACGTCAAGTTAAAATTGACGGTAAATTTTGTGTGGTAATTCAAGCATATGACGAAAAATCAATGGAAGCTATTTGGCAGACTGCGCCAATTGGCGACCCTAATGATGGACTTAGCCCTGTATGTGGAATAACATATTATGAAGGATATATATACTTAGGCGCTTCAAATGGCTCTGCAAATAAAGGTGCATATGCGTGCTTTAGCGTTATAGATGAGGATAAATTAAGTAGCTCTGAAGTTAAAAAAGCAGTTTGGGAATATTCACCTCAAGCACCTGCAAAGTCCGGCTATTATTGGAGTAGCGCAGTTATAGTAGGAGGTGCAATTGTATTTGGCGGTGAATCTAGCGAACTTGTAATACATAGTTTAACTACACCGCAAATTTATGATAAACTAACTCTTGAAAATGATGCAAATGGCGGTATTAGAAGTGCGTTGTATTTTGATGCACAGTCACGCAGAATTTTTGCTGCAAGCAAGTCAGGCAATGTGTTTTCTGTTAAAATTAATGGTAATAACACATTCGATACATCATCTATTGTAACTAAAAAAATAGGTAATAACATCACATCTAGCCCTGTTTGCTATGGTGGCAGAGTTTATTTAGGTGGCGGCGGTGCTGGTGCAAACGGTGGTTTTTTAGTGCTTGATGCTGAAACTTTAGAGATAATCTACAACATTCCGGAAGTTAAAACGCAGTCATCTCCAATTATTACTACAGGGTATGCAACACCGCAAAATGGGTACGAAGTAAATATATATGTCGTAAAATTCGACAAGAGCAATCCTAGCCCGTCTTGTCTTTATAGAATTACAGACTCAGCTGGTCAAATGACACCTAATTTTGAGGCAATTGCTGTTCCTAGTAAGCTTAATTATTGTTCACAAAGTGTAGCAATTGATGGCGATGGCTCAATATATTTTTACAACGACGGTGGTAAAATTTTCTCGTTTGCAAACAAGCTTAGTACAGCTTATACGCCAGCAGATGTTGACGTTGCAATTGAAAAAATGAGTAAAAATGAAAAAATAAATGGTACTGATTTATTTTCTTTAAGCCGTATAATGTCAAGATATAATTTATTATCAAAAGACGAGCAGAAAAAAGTTACAAAGTTCTCTGATTTAGAGCGTATGATAGAAGCCACAAAACAACAAAACGACCAGAGTTTTTTAGTAGGCTCATTAAATGAAGCTATTTTAAAAATTGATATTTCTTCAATTACAATAAAAGACGACGCTAATATTACAGAGCTAATTTCAAACTATAATAAACTTACAGACCAAAATAAGTCACTTGTTATTGGTTATGATATTTTGTTAAAAGCTAGCGAAAAACTGACAGAAATTAAAGATAAAAATGCTATAACAAACCTTTCTGAGCAAATAAAATCGCTACCTAAAATAGATGAAATTAGTCTTGATGATACATCGAGAATTAATAGTGTTTTTAACTTTTTTTCAGTACAAAATGACAATGTTAAATCAAATGTAGACAGTAAAAAACTTTTATCTTTGAATGAAAAAATAGTCCAGTTGCAGGCAAAAGTTGATAAAATCAACAATAGAATTTTTAACGAATTAAACCCAATGAATATAACTTTATCAGATGAAAAAACAGTTGATGAAATCATGAAAATGTACGAAGAATTATCAAATAATGATAAAAAATACATAGTAGGATATGAAGAAGTACTAGCTGCAAAAGAACAAATTGATGCTTTAAAAAAGCTACCGACAGATGAGAAGCCTTTACCACAACCACCTACTGTGACTACACCGCAAACAGCTGATACTACTGCTTTGTTGTTGAGTTTTGCTACTTTGATTCTTTTTGCTGGTGCTACTTTTACACTTAAAAAAGCAAATAAAAACAATAAGTACTAAAAATAATAAATGTGGAGATGTGTCGTGAAAAAGAAATGCTTTTTACTTATTTTAACTGCTGTTCTTTGCCTAGGACTGTGTGCTTGCAAAGTCGAATTAGCGTCGCAAAGACCGGACTATTATACTTCATCAACTTCATCGGCTGATAGTGTAAGTCAAGAAGTTTTTTCCGGGGAATCTTCTGCTAGTTTAAGTGCAAATGAACAAAGTGGTGAATCCGAGCAAACTACTGCATCAGTACTAGACTCTACTGAAGATAAAAGTTCGGAGCAATTGCAGTCAATAGACCCGGTAACTCCTAGTGAAAATCCTCAAAAGCCAATGTGTACATTGTCAATCGAATGCAAAACGATACTTGAGCATTTAGATAAATTCAATAAAGATAAGCTAAAAATCTTACCAAAAGATGGGGTTATATATAAGCAAAGGCAGTTGGAGTTTAATGAAGGGGACAGTGTTTTTGATTTACTAAATCGTGAAACTCGAAAGAATAGGATTCATATGGATTTTGTCAATACACCTTTATATAATAGTAATTATATTAAAGGAATTGCAAATATTTACGAACGAGATTGCGGAGAAAATTCAGGCTGGACTTACCGAGTTAATGGAGAATTTCCAAGTTGCGGCGTGAGCAAATATAAAATCACCAGTGGTGATAAGATTGAGCTTTTATATACCATTGGAGTATAGTTCATCTTTTGAAAGGATAATCAATATATGAACAATATTTTCGCTACATATCACCCTGTTATTAATTTTTTATATTTCACATTAGTTATACTTACAACTATGTTTATAATGCACCCAATCATGTTAGCAATTTCGCTGTTATTAGCATGTACCACCTGCATTTGGATGAATGGCAAAAAAGGACTTAAATTTGTACTTATGATGTTACCTATGCTTATTATTGTGGCTATTATTAATCCTCTTTTTAATCATGAAGGTGTAACAACGCTTTTGTTCATAAACGATAACCCAATTACACTT
>JAVWHI010000147.1:0-3335 GCA_036640155.1 Oscillospiraceae bacterium
TAATAGGGTCAATTCCTGTAATACCAATAGAGTAAGCTGCGATACTTCCTGCACCGGAGCCTCTACCAGGTCCTACAGGTATATTATTTTCTTTAGCATACCTTATAAAATCCCATACTATTAAAAAATAATTTACAAATCCCATTTTTATAATAATATCAAGCTCGTAATTTAACCTTTGTTGATGTACTTGCGTTAATTCATCACCATAACGCTTTTTAAGCCCATCATTACAAAGCTTAGTAAAATACTGTGTATTATCACTAACTCCAGGTATATCAAATCTAGGTAACTTAGTAACGCCAAATTCAAACTCCAAATTGCACATGTCAGCAATTTTTAACGTGTTAGAAAGTGCATTTTCATATGTTTTAAAAAGTATGTTCATTTCATCATATGATTTTAAATAAAATTCGTTGCTTGGAAACTGCATTGCGTTTTCAGCACCATATACAGTGTTTGTTTGAATACACATTAAAATAGCTTGTGCTTTAGCATCTTCTTTTTTAAGATAATGTGCGTCATTTGTTGCAACAAGCTCAATATCAAGTTCTTTTGATAAGCGGACTAGTTGCGGTAATATCTGCATTTGTTCCGGCATATTGTGATTTTGTATTTCTAAATAATAATTATTTTTACCAAATAAGTTTTTATAAAATATAGCTGTTTCTTTTGCTTTTTCATATTCTCCAGCAGATAAAAGCCTCGGTATTTCACCCGCTAAACAAGCACTTAAACAAATAAGTCCTTCATGATGCTTTATTAGTAGTTCACGGTCTATTCTAGGCTTAGAATAAAATCCGTCTATAAAACCTGCTGAAACAAGTTTTATTAGGTTTTTATACCCGGTTTCATTTTGACAAAGTAAAATTAGATGATAATATTTATCAAGCTTATGAACTTTATCAAATCGGCTTCTGTTTGCAACATACACTTCACAACCTATTATCGGCTTTATGCCTTCTTTTTTACATTCCTTGTAAAAATCAATAACACCGTACATTGTTCCATGGTCTGTTATAGCAACTGCCGGCTGATTAAGTTGTTTTGCACAGCTAACTAATTCTTTTATTCTACAAGCACCATCTAGCAAGCTATATTCACTATGTACATGCAGATGAACAAAATTTTCCATATAGCTTACACCTCACTAATCAACATCGTTTATTTTAGTTCACTTAGCTCTTTTGCAATGCGGCACAGCTTATTAAGTCTGTGATTAACGCCTGAACGGCTAATTTTATACGGAATCAAATCGCAAAGTTCTGATAATGAACTTTGCGGATTATTTAGCCTTATATTTGCAAGTTCAAATAGTTCAGGGGATAAAAAATCTTTGCCTTTGTTTTTTAAAATATAATTTATTGCATTTATTTGTGTCACAGACGCATTAACTGTTTTGCCTATATTAGCAGTTTCACAATTAGTTACTCTGTTGACTTTGTTTCTTAAATCTTTTTCTATTTTCAAATTCATTAATTCAAGTGAGCTTTTTGTAGCACCTAAATATGTTAATATATCTTCAATCTGCTGACTGTCTTTAGTATAAAGCACAAATTTGTTTTTTCTTTCAACAGTTTTTAATTTAATGTTAATGTTTGCAAAAGTACATTTTATAGGTGCAATTAGATTTTCATCGCTTAAAACAAGCTCAAAGTCATATTCCTTATTAGGGTCACTTAACGTACCACAAGCAAAAAATATTCCTCTTGCAAATGAAGATTTACAACATTCTTTTTTAAATTTACCATAGTTTTGTTTTCCACTTATTAACCCAACTGATTTATATAAATCGTTTATATCATTCTTTTGCGAAATTATTATCGAAAAACTAGGACAAACATTCTTTTTTCTAAAGTCCGGAGTATGTATACTCACGATAATTCCGCTAACTGCAACTATCATCTCAGATAAAAAATCAGCAATTATTCTATTATCTTGCATAATAACAATCTTCTCGGTCGAAAGCTTACTTACAAGTAAAAAGCCTTGCACAAATGCCTTAATACATTCATCACATTTTATTTCAAGTTCTGCTAATTCAAGTTTTATTTTTGTAGAATATGTCACAAAGCTTCACATCCTTTTAAGGCTTTAATATATCCCGGTGATTAACTGCCACCTTTTTATTAATTTCGCTTATATGCTTATAAAGCAGTTGTGCAAATGTTACTGAACGGTGTTTTCCGCCTGTACAGCCAATTGCTATTATTAGTTGACTTTTGCCCTCACTTATATAAAGTGGAATCAAGTAATCAATCAAATCAGTCAATTTTTCTAATAATACCTGAGACTGTGGCCATGACATTACATAGTTTTTCACAGCATCATCAAGACCTGTTAAATCTTTTAATTCATCTATATAAAATGGATTCGGCAAACATCTAATGTCAAAAACCAAATCCGCCTCAATAGGACTGCCATACTTAAACCCAAATGACATACAACTAATTAGCATTCCACTTGAAATATTATCTAAAAAAATGTTAGAAATGCGTTCTTTAAGTTGAATTGCAGAAAGATGAGAAGTATCAATAATATAATCTGCACGCTCTCTTGCTTGCATTAAAAGAGCACGTTCTTTTATTACTGCATCATTTATAGAAACGGTTTGGTCGGATAGAAGTGGGTGCTTTCTTCTTGTTTCTTTATATCTGCTGACTAGTTTTTGTGTATTACAATCCAAAAATAAAAGTTTATAAGACACGTGCATATCTTTTAATAAGTCTAGTTCATGAATGAAGTCATCAAACATTTCGCCGCCTCTAACGTCGCTCACAGCAGCAATTTTTGAGAGCCTTCCATTTGATTGCAATGCCATATCAGCAATTTTTGAAATTAGTTTTGGTGGCATATTATCAATGCAAAAAAAGCCGATGTCTTCTAAAGCATCAACTGTGCGTGATTTTCCTGCGCCCGATAATCCTGTAACAATTAATAATTCCATATATGTTTTAACCTTTCACACACTTAATTTCGCACTCTAATTGGTACCCTGTTTTTTTAAAAACAACTTGCTTTACATATTCAATAAGGTTTATTACATCTTGATAAGAGGCATTTCCTTTATTGATTATAAAGCCGCAATGCTTAGTGCTTACCATAGCATCTCCTATTGTATAACCTTTTAGTCCGCACTGCTCTATTAATGTACCTGCATAATTGCCAATAGGTCTTTTAAATGTACTGCCACCACTTGCGTACTCAAGCGGTTGCTTATTCTTTCGCCTTGTAATATATTCATCCATCAAGGATTTTATTTTAGTAGAGTCTTCTTTTTTTAATAAAATTTCAGCACTTAAAATACAAAGGTTCTTATCTGAAAAAAAACTATG
>JAVWHI010000148.1:0-3310 GCA_036640155.1 Oscillospiraceae bacterium
TGCATAATAATCGGTGCGCCAAAGCGGTTTGGAATCGCTATGTGTGCAATATGCCAACCGTTTTTTAATAACATAATATCCGTTGAAGGATAAGCTCCAAAAAATTCAGTTCTCCACGCCCAAGGGTTACCCTGTGCAGCAACTTTAGGGCAGGCAAGAATTACTTCGTAACCGCTAATGTGAATATAATGTGTTTCAAAGCCTTCCCAGTCTTCAACATAATCAGAAAGTTCAGGATGTTCACTAATATAATCAGCGATTTTTTGCTCACATTCAAGAATAGATTGTTCAAGTTTATAAGAAGCTATACAATTTTCTTTGTTTGGATTGTCATGTCCCACTTCTTCTTTAAGTACTTTATGTAAAATAGAGTCACATTCATATACTAAATGAAAAAGTGAAAAGTTATCCTGCTCTAGTTGAATAGCAAATTTGCTTAAACTAACGCCAAAAAAGTCCTCTAAAATGCAGTGTGCCATTACACAATGACCATGCTCATGTGGGTGAATACCATCACCTGATAGGTATTCAGGGTGGTTTTCACGAATGCCTGCTGTGTCACGAGTAAGCCAAGAACGAACATCAATTACAATGTCAACGTCATTGACTAGTGTCGATTTAATCCAGTCGGCGTAATCGTCAAGTACGTCATTATAGGATTCGTACGGTTTTTCGTAACTAAACTTATCAGCACATTTGGGTAAAAGCACATCGCCATAGGTTTTTTTAAACGACTGTGCATCAAATGGCGGCGGAGTCATAACAGCAATTTTAATGTTATCTTTTTTAAGACGCTCAATAGCCTTTTTGTATCCATCTTTATACGCTAAAAAACGCTCATCTGACTGTGGATAATAAATACCATCGTTTACACCATAGCACATAATAACCCAATCAGGTTTAACGGTGGATATAGCCTTATCAAGACGATTTAGTAAGCAAGGTCTAGGGAATGGGTGGTCCGGCTCACTTGCTCCTGAAATAGTTTCGCTGCAAACACCAAGATTAAAAAGCTGTACATCCGCACGAGGATTATATAGCCTAAAATAGGTATTAAGAAATGATATAAAGCGTCCATCATCGCCTATACTGTCTCCAAGAAAAAGTATTTTACCTTCGATTTGAGTGATGCCGCTTTGTGTGTAGCAGTTCATTGTTTTCACTTTCCTTCGTTGTTTATCTATGTCCATCTATATATTGTCAATATAAACAATTTAATTTTATCACATAACAATTAAAATGTAAATAGAAAACGTTTTTTATTTTCTAAAACCGAAGAAAATGCAAAAAAGTAACCAAAAAAATCTTATTGAATCGGAATTTTTACTGTGTTCAAAGCATTTTCGTGCATTTTTGTTCGCACCCATTTGTCACTTTTATCAAGATATTCAGCAATTTGCTCCCATGTTTTTGCATTAATGTAGCGATGAATTAGCAAAGCTCGCAATGTAGGGTCTGGTGCTGTATTAATTGCCGCTATAATTTGCACTTTAACATCGCTTAGCTGTGCAATTTTCTTATCTAGTAAAATACTAAGTTCACAAAACTTAACGTATTTTTTTTCACTAGCATTAACGTCACTATGCGCATTCGGTTGACTTGAAATTCTATTAGAACAGCGAGTAGCAGCATCTTTAGCATTTTGTTTTGCAATTGTAAGCGCTTTTATTTCAACGCTAATGCCATTAGCACGGCTTAAATATTCTTGTGTTGTCAATGAATTTCACCTCGTATAATAAAAAAGTAATAGTTTTTATAGTTCCTTTCCAAGAACTTAATGATTTATGCTGCTAATTTATGTGGCACGGTTTTTATCTATATTGACTTAGTGGTTTATTCGTCAACGGTTTTTATGTCAAAATATGGATTTAGAATAGCGTTAATATGATAAATTCCGATTTTATTTTTCCCGTTTTCCTTATAAGTGATAAGTTTAGACGCTTCAAGGACTTTTCGTAATGCTGATACACTTTGCTTAGAAATCCCTAAATCCTCTGCTAGTCTTCCATTGCTTACGCTAAATTCATCTTTCCACCCAAACGAGCTGCAATAAGCCATTAGTCTATGCCATAAGGCTTGTGCATTTGAGGGTATGGGGTGTTGAATTATTAGCAGATAAAAGTAATTAATTTGTGATATATAATTCATTTCATAACCTCAAACACATCAACTTTTTTAATACACACATCACATCCGATTATTTTGCCATCTTGCATATACACGTAAGAGACTGGCACTTCACCGCAGAAAAGGCAAAAAAAATCATCTGCTTCCATGCAGGTCAAACACCCATAACATTCATGCGTTTTATCAATACAAATCAGAGCCATTTTGTTCACACTTATCCGTTCTGTTCATAAAAAAGAATAGTTGTTCTTTGCTTACACGCCACGCACCACCACACTTAAATGCAGGAAACTTTCCGGTTTGTGCTAATCTTTTAAGTCCTTCAGCAGACATGCAAAAAATACGTGCGGCATACGTTAAATCCATTACAACAGGGACTTCGTCCCAACTTGTGATTGTTTTTGTCGGTCTCATTATTTCAAAACTCCTTGTGTTTTCTATATTCTTATTTTACATATAATTTTCCAATATATCAAACGTGATATTCTGCCGTTTTTTCCATTTCAGGGATATTCTTCGAGGCAATTCGGGTTTTTACGATAAAAAGCGGTATGAATTAAACCGCAAACTTTCTCTCTCTTAAATATATTAGATTTTCCTCTCGTTTTCACCAAAATTACAAGCATAATTTATTCTTGCATTTTGTACCAAAATATGTTAATGTGTATTAAATCACGCATTTACCTCTAACTGGCTAATTTTGGCATAAGTATATTATCGTTCTAATAAATAAAACTGTCAACAGTTTTGTACTCACATTTTGGATTTTGTCTATTATTGTAATAAATGTATGCACTTTATGTCTAGAACTTCTTGTGGTATTTTGTAGCATGGGAAGTTTTTCACCAATATGCAGTCCTATATTGTATTTTCTACAAAAAAATAATAAAATATCGCTTTTTATCTTGACAAAACTTATTTTCTATGATATTCTATTATAGCACGTTAAGAGTGCTACTTTGTGCGCCCGTAGCTCAGCTGGATAGAGTGTTTGGCTACGAACCAAAAGGTCGCAGGTTCGACTCCTGTCGGGCGTACCATAAGCAGTTGACAAAAAAGATGCAACTCGTATAAACCCCGATTCTATCGGGGTTTATTACGTTATATAGCCCCTTTTTTAACAACATATTTTCATAGATGCCATTGCCCTGTTTTTACGATGTGGCAGGACATGAACCTGCGT
>JAVWHI010000149.1:0-3306 GCA_036640155.1 Oscillospiraceae bacterium
ATACAGCGAAGTCATAGGATTGCAGGACTTTTCTAAGGGCGCATTTATTGGTATGATATTGCTGTTTCCGGCAATCGTAACATTTTTAATAGACCTTAGAAAGAGTGATGGCGAAAGCGGAAGTTTTTCGACAAAGCCGGTAAATGTAGAAAAAAATAAAGTAAGAGACACGGTGTTATTTATTTTTGTGTTTATTATAATTGCTTTTATTGTTATACTTATGTCCTCATTTGTTTTTATGACGTTTATGAAAAAATACCCGTATGATATTTCCTTAACGTTTGAGCATATTAAGAGTGTCGCCCAGAAGGACATTTTTGAATATTTTGGGAACTCGCTTTTAATTTCAGCTTTAGTGGCGTTAATAGGTACAGTGATAGGTTACGTCACTGCATATGTTTCTGCAAGGACTAACAATAATTTAACAACAAGAATTTTACATTTAACTTCAATTTCATCTCTTGCGATACCGGGAATTGTTTTAGGTTTAGGCTATGTTATTGCCTTTAATAAGTCGTTTTTGTACGGAACAATAATAATTCTAGTGTTTGTAAACATTATTCACTTTTTTTCCTCACCGTATATGATGGCTCATAATGCAATGAAAAAGCTAAACTCCAATTATGAAGATGTTGGTAAAACACTCGGCGTTGGAAGGTTTAGAATTTTAAGAGACGTTTTCATACCGAGTACTATTGACACGATTACTGAAATGTTTGTTTACTTTTTCGTAAACTCAATGATAACAATATCAGCTGTTGCGTTTTTATATACAACAAAAACGATGCCAGTTTCAATGATGATTAATCAGTTTGAAAGTAATATGGCGTTTGAATCTGCTGCATTTGTCTCATTAGTGATATTAGTTACAAACATTGCTGCAAAGATAATTTTTGGAATAATCCAAAAAATTATTAAAAAAGTCAGATTAAATTCTGCTTGCTAAATTTAAAAAGTATATTATTTTCCTAAAGAAAGGTGTGAACTATGTTATAATAAAGTATTATAACAGTTTATATGAATATTAATAAAAATCAATTTGAAGTGCTTTCATTTGTAGAGCGTGAAGGTGGCAATAAAATAGCACAACGTGAAATTGCAGAAAAGACTGAATTATCGTTAGGTGCAGTAAATAAAATTCTTGCTGAACTAGTCACAATCGGAGCTATTGACATCAGCGAAAAGAAAATAATTCAAATAACAAAAACAGGAATAGAGGCACTAGAACCATATAGAGTAAAAAGGGCAGTTATTATTGCTGCCGGATTTGGCTCAAGAATGGTACCAATTACGCTTAACACACCAAAACCACTTGTACGAGTTAAAGGTGAAATGATAATATCATCACTTCTTGATGCTATAGTTGAGGCGGGCATAAAGGAAATAGTAATAGTTCGTGGATACTTGTGGGAACAATTTGACATATTAAAACATAAATATCCTAACATTAAATTCGTTTATAATCCAATTTACAACGAAGCTAATAACATTTCATCGGCATATTTAGTTCGTGATTTATTGCAAAACGCTTATGTTTGTGAGGCCGATTTATTAGTAAACAATAAGAATATTATAAGAAAATATGAATATGCGACTAACTATCTAGGTCAGTATAAGCAGTATACAGACGATTGGTGCTTTAATGTTAAAAAAGGATGTATTAAAGAACTTATGGTCGGCGGAACAGATTGTTATCACATGTTCGGAATATCTTACTGGAATTCGCAAGACGGAAAAAAACTTGAACATGATATAGAAACAACATTTAAAATGCCCGGTGGAAAAGAAAAATACTGGGATGAAGTTGCTCTTAAAGTGTTTATAAAAAATTACAATGTAGAAGTAAGGACATGCAGTGAAGGCGATATTGTCGAAATAGATACATTTAATGAGTTAAAACAGATAGATAAAGTTTACGATATATAACTTATAGGAGTTTATAAACATGGTTATTGCTGGAATCGTTGCAGGTGGAACTGGCTCACGCATGGGTGATACACAGTTACCTAAGCAGTTTTTACAAGTAAATGGACTTCCAATAATAGTTCATACTATAAATAAATTCATTGCTAATTCGAATATAGATAACGTTGTAGTTGGTATAAATCCTTTTTATAAGCAGTTAATGTGTGAGCTTATTATAACACATTTTGCAAATAATGAGAGAATTTTTGTTACTGATGGTGGCGAAAACAGAACTGATACTGTGAATAATATCGTTAAATTTTCGCTTGAAAACTTTAATCTTACACCTGAGTCGGTTTTTGTTACGCATGATGCAGTGCGCCCATTTGTCACGCAAAGTATAATAAGTCAAAATATTTTGGCTGCACAAAAATATGGTGCATGCACCACAGCAGTATCAGCGACTGATACTATTATCCAGTCGCATGATAAGCAAACAATTTCACAAATTCCAAAAAGAAGTGAGCTTTACATGGCACAAACGCCGCAAAGTTTTTTACTAGGTGAATATCAAGAGGTTTATGATTCATTAACGCCGCTGCAAAAGCAAACGGCAACTGATACATGTACACTTTTTTCATGTTGCAAAAAAACTGTACACATAGTAGAGGGCGACGTCACAAACATTAAGATAACATACCCGTTGGATTTAGAATTTGCTAGTATACTCGACAAGAGCCAGTCATAAAAATAATACCTATAAAAATATGATTTATTAGTCATAATTTTATAGGTATTATTGATGTTAATTTAGCTTAAAGATCATCTGCATCTTGTACTGGCTGTTCGTTTTTATCAAGTGGTATTCCGGTGTAGCTACCATTAGGGTCAGTTTTGCTCGGCGCTTGATTAACAATTTGCGTTACTTTTGCTGAGTTTTGCACGTTGCCAAATACTTTATTCTTCTTTTTTTTCATAATGCACCGCCTTTTTCTAATATAAAATTTAACCACACAGTTATAATACACTTATGATTAACAATAAAAATAGTAATATACATTAATTAAAATTTAATAAACATTCTAGCAACATAATAGATAAAAAAGAGTATTAGAGAAGTAAATAAAAAGATATTGTTTCGTGGAACAATTCTTACTTTTTTTCCAAACGAGTAAAAAATCCACTCGATATAAAAGCATATCAAGACTAAAGCTAAAAAAAGTGGAGCGGGATTATAATATACTGATGAGAGTATGTCAAAATGAAGTAGAGCAATAACGCTTCTAGAATTACCGCACCCGGGGCAATAAACGCCAAAAGTTTTGTAAAAAGGGCAGACTGGTATAAGCTTTATTAAAGCTATTAATGTGTCTTGAAACAAAAAAATCATTGCGATTATTA
>JAVWHI010000150.1:0-2376 GCA_036640155.1 Oscillospiraceae bacterium
ATTGCTGATGCTGCTAAAACTATTGCTCTTTCCATTTTAAAATCCTCCAATTATTATTTTATTTTAATCTTCCATGGCGTTTGAAATAAACACCATAGTCAACATACTAAATATAAACGCCTGCATAAAGCCTGAAAATAAATCAAAATACACAGATAAAACTGCCGGAACACCCACTTGTAAAACTGGAATAGCTAGCCCTATTGCCGAAGAAGCGGCTGCAAGTCCACCATACATTAAAGTTGTAATAATAAAACCGGCTACGATATTACCAAAGTGACGAAAGCTTAATGAAATAGGGGTTGCAACTTCACTTATTATATTAAGTGGTAGCATAACCGGAACAGGCTGTGCAAACCCTTTAAAATAGCCAATCCCTTTTTTCTTGATTCCATTACCGTGTACTAAGAAAAACGTCATCATTGCCCAGCCTAGAGTAACATTAATGTCAGCAGTTACTGAGCGAAGTCCTAATAGACTTATTAAACTGCCTAATAAAGAAAATGTCATAATACAAAGAATGTAAGGCGCAAAGCCAATGTTTTTTTCACCCATTGTCGAACTTACTAAATTGTCAATTGTGGTTACGATTTTTTCCGCAATAAGCTGTCTTTTTTTTGTCGGTTTCTTTTCAAGTTTATGTGTTAAAAATAGACATAAAACAAGAACAAAACCTATAATAATCCAGGAGTTTACAATCGTTTCATTTATCTTAATACCGCCAAAAATCGGTAGTGTAAACAACACTTTAGGTCCATTAATGCTTATGTCCATAGTATTTGTACTCCATTTCTGCCGCTTTGCGTCAGCATAAAAATTAAATAAGCGAATACTCTTACCTTGCAAAGAAGAAAAAAAGAATAAGAGCGTAAAAATATTAGTTATGAATTTATTTAGGGCTTATCAACTTTTTTCCTAAAAAGAATATTAAAAAAGTCAAAAAAGCCAATAGCAAAATACGTGAGTTTTGGTGCAAACAGTGGCACGCAAACGCAAATTCCATTTAAGTAATCGGCTTTAAACCCAATAAATATTATAATTCCTGTAAGAATGAATCGAAGCGAATAGTGAAGTATCATAAAGCGTTTAGCAGACTTCGGTGTTTTTATGATGGCTTTTTCTATAGTTGTACCTAAAAGTGCAAAGTTAAGCACCATAAATACACTTCCTAAAAGTAATCCTAAAAAGCAAGTGTAGTCGAGTTTGTTCATTGCCGCCGCAACCACAATACAAAGTGAACATAAAACCGCTAAGCATATTATTATTTTTTTCAGTTCGTCAAATATTATTTTCATCATTTGGCTTTTTCCTTATTGTCTTTTATGCGCTTCAAATATTTTTTGGCAAAATCCACACACGAAACAGCACTGCTAAGCACTCCCACTAAAATCCCAACTACAACTACCCAGTCGCCGGTTAAAAACCTGTTTTTTATAAAAACCGAGACGAATAAGCACAGTAGAATCGGGCCTAAAACAAGAAATGCAAATTGAGTAATGTTTACAAGACCTCTTAGTAGTTCGTACGAGTTTAGCTTTTTGCTCATCGGAAAAAACATACCTTTCATCGGAACTGATTATTAATCAGCGCCGCCTTTATTAACGAAAAATTCTTGAACTGCAAAAGCACAGCCACATAAAAAGAGCGTTTCACTAGTAACAAGGCTATGTTTTATACGAAACTTAGAGCCATACATCGTGCCAATGTTTTCATTGATTTGTTCAATATTGGACTGGCAATCTAAGTAGTTTCCAAAAACATACATTTCCTCACAGTCCATAATGGTTTCAATCATGTGAAAGTCGCCTGCAAGTTTTGCATTAAGGCTATCTAATATATTTTTGATTATAAAGTCCTTTTTATACATATCATAATCAGGCATTACAGAGTCAAGCTGAGTTATATCGCCACCGGTTGATTCATATAAGTATGGCGTGTTTTCTTGTGAATAAGCTTTCATAACCTCTAGTTTTGCTAAATTGAACGAAGAATTGCTTTGTGAGGCGTTTTGCAGTCTTTTCATACCACAAGAGTTTCCTGTAGCACCGGCAAATAAGACGTTACCGATTGAAACGGTGGAGTCTATTTCACTGCCATAGCGAATGGTGATAGAATATTTTTCAGTGTCTGAAATGTCATTATCAAATGTAAACTGAGCTAACGCAGCACCGTCAATTGTTCTGCCTGAAACAACAGGTACGCTAAAAGCATGGGATAAATCCTTGCGAATTTTAATGATTTTAGAAACGTTGTTTTTTTCCTCAATATGTTTGCAACCGCCCTCAGAAACGCAAACTCCAATACCTAAAATCTTACTGTCTGATAAATAATTGGTTTTCACAAGGCTTTCAATTTTGTCTGTTATTGTTTCTAGCA
>JAVWHI010000150.1:2386-3281 GCA_036640155.1 Oscillospiraceae bacterium
TTGGCGGTACGTTACTTCGCCTAGTGGCATAGTAAGCTTATCTAAAGTCTCGCCAAACAAGTTTGTAAGACCAATGATAAGACGTTCGCTTTCAATTGAAACGCCAAAAACTAGCTTGTAATTCCTACATATATCAAGGCTTATTTTACGTCTTCCACGTGTACTTTTTTTGTTTGGATTAGTATCCTCACCAGTTTCGTATATGATTCCTTGGTTAATCATATCGGTGGTTATGATTGTTACAGCAGCACGTGTGAGTTTAAGCTTATCTGAGATGTCAATTCTCGATTGAGTACCTCTATATCTTATGTATTTTAAAATTTGCACTCGATTTCGTCGTTTCACATCAAGTTTACTAATTCCATTGTGTTCCATTAATTCACGTCTTTCTATATTTTTGTCACGATATATCTTGCACCGTCTAACAGCTAGAAAGGAGAATAAACGCCATTCACGCCTATGTATTTAAGTTTACATCAAAGAAAAAGATAAATTATTACTAAACAATTAATTGTGCATATATTTATGAAAATTCAAATATAAACGCACTATTAATCCCATATTTTAGTAAGATTTTGTGATTGGATTTATGAAAAGTTACCGAATTAAAAGATTATTTAAAATTTATGTAGAAAATGAATCGCACATATGCTATAATAAAAAACAGTGTACAAAGCACGTTTTCGAGGTGTGGCTCAGCTTGGTAGAGCGCTGCGTTCGGGACGCAGAGGTCGTGGGTTCAAATCCCGTCACCTCGACCAATCTTTGAAAAGTCGAACACCACATTATTTTTTTGTTGGTGGGCTTTTCGGTATTATGTGTGAAATAGCGGATAAGGTATAAACCTTATCCGCTATTTTGTTTTTATTTTATTCTTTTGTTTCAGGTAATCCTG
>JAVWHI010000151.1:0-3264 GCA_036640155.1 Oscillospiraceae bacterium
TAAAACTAGCTAATAGTACACCGCCTGTTAATCCAGTTCCAAATACTGCAAATGCCACTTATGCTTTCACTGTCGATCCTGCAAGTCCAAACTCCGTAAGTGCCGCTGGCATTAGCAACACAGTTACCACTCCAGTTAGCACTGCAAAACTAAATTTAGTTAAAACTTCCGATAAATCCATCGCTTATATTGACGACGTAATAACTTATAACATTGCAGTGAAAAACACAGGAAACGTGAACGCCGAAAATGTAGTTATCACAGATATTGTTCCTAATGGAACGGTTTTAGTGGGTGGCTCACTATCTGTAAGCGCTCCTTTTACAGGCAGTCCTGCAACATTTATTACACTAACTTCACCAATTCCAGCAGGTGCTACAGTGACTATTACTTTTAAAGTTAAAGTAGTAGCAATTCCAAACCCAAATCCAATTGTAAACGTAGCTCATTCTACTTTTTTATACACTGTTAATCCTAACAATCCAGGTGGTGCAACATCTAGTTCTGATAGTAACCTTGCTTCAACGATTGTTTTTACCAATAATTATCGCCAGCAAATAAGTGATCTTATCAATTCAGTAGCATTACAAGAGGCGGCTTTAGGCGCTATTGCTAATGCTGAAGGTGCAAAAATTCAAAAGTTTATTACGCTTGAGACTGTCACTCCGGCACAACTAGTGTGCTTAAATAAGAGCGTGACTAACATGACAAATGCAATGACGTTATTAGAATCAATCTTTTTACAAAAGCTTTCGGCTGTTGACTGCCAGATAGATAAAAACGGCAAATGCTAAAACACAAAAAGCCCACCACAATTTTTGTGGTGGGCTTTTTTTCGTGCTTTAATAAAGTAAAGGTTTCAACTGATTTTTATAAATCCAATCGTTAGAATAATGGCATCTTGCAAGCGTTTTTGCTTTTACTACAACATCTAATTCCATAGCGCTAACTATTTTTTGAGCGTGGTCTATTAAATAAATACTTTCTGATGGGTTATAACTTTCAAATGTATCATAA
This sequence comes from Oscillospiraceae bacterium, assembly GCA_036640155.1. GTDB lineage: Bacteria > Bacillota > Clostridia > Oscillospirales > Ruminococcaceae > JAVWHI01. The sequence continues at coordinate 1,018 of JAVWHI010000151.1, forward strand.
CCAAAATTTTTAGCATCCCAACGCATAAAATACGCACCTATTTTTTTACCGATTTCATCTAGTGCCGGTACCGCCTCATTTAAAACAATAAAGTTAGCTCTACTTGCAGCTTCTATTACAGTAAGTCCAAAAGACTCGGAAAAAGACGGGCAAATAAACAAATTGCTAAGACTAAATAAATCAAACACAGTTTCTCTTTTTACTCCTTTACTAAACCCAATGTCCGAAGTAAAAACAATGTCTTCTTTATCTAAACCGCCCTTAATCCCATAATCCAAAATTATGTTTTTATATAACTCGGGGTCAATATTAGAACAAGGAAAGTCGCAAAAAACCACGCCAACAGATTTATAACAATACCTTTTTATATACCCTGCCACTTGCGCTACTTTGTGTAGCTTTTTACCCATAGTTAGTCGTGCCGGGTACACAATAACAACGTCTTTATTAATTATCCCCGAAGTTTTAACAATGCTTTTTGTTTGCTCATTCATTCCTATCATCACGTCAATGCTATTATTAACGCATGCACAGTTTTTTATATCAGTTTGATACTGCTTTGAAAGTGCTTGGAGTCCGCACTGTGTAGGATAAACAAATTTTGTGTTTTTCATGTCACAAAACATACAGCTAATAGGGTAAGGCGCATCAATATGCTCTATCGGTGCTGAGTGTGCTACTGCAATAAAACGCACACCCGGCAGTTCTTTTTGTGCTAGTCTAATCGCTACATTATGAATTAAATGCACACCTTGATAAAGTATATCGTGCATAATTAAAACGTCCACATCTTGTAAATGTTTTACAAAGTCACACTTAATAATATTAGCCTGATGAAAAAAATCTTTTTCTATTATATCGTCTTTTTTAGTGTAAGTTTTCCAGTGAAACATACTCTGGTTTTCGCTATTGACTATTTTTACCCACTCGATACGTGTGTCTAGAAATATTCCCGAACGTTCACTATCAGGGCAATGCTCTGATACAAGCATTTTTACCTGCATACCGTCGTCAAGCAACATTTTGATTTGTTCTTTTACAACGTTGACTAAAGAATAAGTGTTTGATAGCCCATTAAACATAGTTAAAATTCCAATTTTCATTTACTCCCCCACCTCACATATTTTATTCCTTATCATATTATATAGTGACACGTTAGATTTTGTGTCACCAAACTTATTAAGGAGGTATTTTATATGAGCATAAACTTTTGGTTTGCAGACACTGCTAATATATACACTGCTAATGATCATACACAAAGTAATGCTAGTGCAACCGGCGAAGTCTTAGTTGGCGGAGTAGCAACCTATAACAATTACAATGTAGGTCAAAGTCTTCCTGTGCAAACAGCGCCTTATATGTTTTCGTTAGTTGCTTATAAGGGAATGAATATTACAGGAGGCATCAATTATTCTAGAAATAGCGGTCTTCAAACTGGTGCTACATTAACAAACTATACTATGAGCAACTTAAATGGAGTAACCCCTCAACCGCTAGTATACACTTCCGGCGAACATCAATTTCCACACGAAAGTAGCTATTTAAGATGTTCTTCAATTGCATGGGCGTCACTTGAGGCTAATGGAACACAGTCCGTCACTGGCACAAGCTTAACTTTAACTGGTACCGACCCATCATTAAATACGTTTTTAATTAATTCTACAAACGTGGCAGGCTCAGGTCTTAACATTAGTGCTATTAAAAACATCAACCTTGTTACTCCTGCCGGCTCAACTGTTATTGTTAGTATTGACGGCGCAAATGTCACTTTAAACCCATTTACAACGCAGTTTGGCGGTGTCGGTATTACAAACGCACAAGCACAGTACCTTTTATGGAACTTCCCTGAAGCGGTGAACTTACAAATTAACTCGGATATTTATGGTGCGTTGCTAGCGCCTTTTGCTACAACTAACACAAGTGCTGTCGCAATTTACGGAACGCTATTGACAAATAATTTAACTGGCTCAATAAATGCAGTTCAAAATCTATTTAAAGGTTCCCTTCCTGAAATATATGACCCATCTACTACAAACACTTGTACGATTTTTACCACGAGTTCTACAACAACTACAACAACGACTACAACAACTACCACGACGACAACTACAATGTCTACTACTACCTGTGCGCCTTTACCATGGGATCAAGCTATTACTGATATAATTGAATCAATAGCACTAGAACAAGCTGCTTTATCGCACATTCTTAATGCTGAGGGAGAAAAAATACAAAAAGCAGTAGCAT
>JAVWHI010000152.1:0-3257 GCA_036640155.1 Oscillospiraceae bacterium
GTTGTGACAGTTTTAATTGTGCATGTGGCTTTGCCACGCACGTTTTGATAAATCTTAATAAATAAAGCGTCGAAGCCTTATTTATTAAACTATTTTAACTAGTCTATTTGAGGTAAACTTGCAGCTGCAACAGACTGTCCTACACGTCTGCTTTTTTCGTCCGGCGTTTGAATATTCATTGATAAATTTTGATATTCCTCAGAGATAACTGCTTTTGCTTTTTTCAAAATTATATCTCCGCCTTTACCTGACATAACTCGTCCTAACATTAAAATGTGCTTTATATCATAAAACTCAGCGTAATATGCAAGTGTATATCCCAGATAAATTCCAATTGACTCGAATATTTTAGCTGCTCTTTCATCGTCATTTGCCATTAAAGCTTGTACAACTTTGAGCTTTTCTGCAGGTGATAACGCTTCATCTAGTCCAATACCAGCTGGCTTTGCAAGTTTTATAACTGCATCTTGTGAAAAATATTTAACTCCACATCCAATATCTCCGGACCATTCATCTATCATAGCCTCTTTTTGTGCATCAACAGGTGCAAACGCAAGTTCATTTAGCCAGCCCGTAATGTTTCCATCTTTATCTACATAGCCTACTGCTTCAGATGTACCCATTGCTATTCCTAAAACATTAACGTCATCAAGGTCAATAGCGCCAGCTAGTGCTGTCACATCGCCATCATTGACAACTTCTATTGGAACGTCACCGATTTCTTTTGCAGCTCTTATATAAATGTCCTTAACCTTAGCGTTAAACCTATCCTGAGGAACTTTTAAGAAAAGTGAGGCTACCATTGTTCGATTATCAATGTAAACTCCAGCCGAACTAACACCAATTGCATCCACTCGTGGCATATGTGCTGCTGCTGTTTTAAACGATTCAACAATTCCATCAAAGTGATAATCAGGGTCAGCTGTGATTTTAGGAAACCATACTACTTCTTCACTGTAAACTGCTTCACCATCAATAACAGCAGATACTTTACGGTCACTTCCACCAGCATCAAATCCAATTCGGCAGCCATCAAGATGTTTGCCTATTGACTTTGATTTTTCATGTGCAATCGGCTTATCTTCATATTTTGCAACGTTTATTACTTCAAAAGGTTTTTCATAAACTCGCTCCATAAAATCAAAATCAAACGCTCTTGCGCCATCTGCACTATATGTATTTTTTATATAGTTGTACGTGTTTTCATCACCACAAATATAAACTTTATATCCACCTCTTGCCCAAAGCAACGTTTTAACTAAACGGTCGATATAATAGTTGTCAGCCTCCACCATTTCTTTGGTTGCATGAATAAAAGTATCATAGACCGACAGTAGCCCACCGCTTCTTTCTACAGCAACAGCAATTGGTTTTTTTGCAGTTTTTAAAAATTCCTTGTTAAATGCTAACATAGGAACAAAAGTTTTATCCAAAACTGGGACGTTTTTAATATTTACTTCAATCCCATAGACGTTCATAAAAAATCCTCCAATTAAGTATTAGTAAATGTTATTTACTATATATTATACAACATAACTAAAACAAAATCAATGTATTATTTCAAAAGCACAATTTTATTTTGATTTTGATAACACAACTTCAATTGTCTTGCTCCGACTGCTTAAATAAATATAAAAAGCACTTTAATAATCACAAACTGATTCCTTACTAAATCCATTTTGCAAAGTATCTATATAATCAAACGCCTTGCCTGTGCCTATAGAAACACACTCAATCGGACTATCTGCAATTTTTACTTTAAATCCAACCATACTTTGAATATATTCATCTAGTCCTGAAAGTAACGCTCCACCGCCAGTTAAAATTATACCATTAGAATAAATATCACTAGAAAGTTCAGGTGGGGTTTTATCTAAAACATATTTTATTGCACCGACAATTTCATTTGCAAACGCAATAACTGTATCATATAAGTCAAGCTGGCTCACTTCTATTTTTTGTGGATATCCGGTTAAAAGGTTTCTTCCCTTTACTGTCGCTGTTATATTTCTTGAAGGCTTAAAAACACAAGCAATATCAATTTTAATTTTTTCTGCCATTCTTTTTCCTATTGAAAGTTTGTTAGTAAGCGCAAAATATTTAATTATGTCATCATCGATTTTATTTCCTGCAACCTTAATCGATTTTGAACACACAACACCCGACATTGAAATGACAGCAACGTCAGAAGTTCCTCCACCAATATCTACAACTAGGTTTCCGTTTGCCTTAGAAATATCAATACCTGCTCCAATTGCTGCTGCAACGGGTTCTTCGATAACAAACACTTTTCTACATCCAGCACCAATCAATACTTCCTTAACAGCACGCTTTTCGACATCAGTTATTGATGATGGAACACAAATAACAACACGATTTTTAAATAAAAAGCTATCACAAACTTTTTTTATACTATCCTTGATTAATACCTCAGTTAAATTGTGGTCAGCAATAACGCCGTCCTTTAAAGGATATTCTGCAACAATGTATTCCGGCGTTTTACCTAGCATTTTTAACGCTTCATCACCCACTGCCATAACTGAATTGTCTTTTAAATTCACCGCAACGACCGCCGGTTCTCGCAAAATCTCCCCTACTCTATTTCTGTAAATAATAATTTTTGTTGTTCCTAGATCTATGCCTATGTCATATCCTGTCATTATTTTGCACTCCTAACTTTTATCGTAATTATTAGTTTTAGCTGCACACGCAGCAATAACTTTTTTGGCACCGGCATTAATTAAGGCTGCACTACACTCACTGATTGTCGCTCCTGTAGTAAAAACATCATCAATTAATAAAATAGTTTTATTACATATTATATCTTTGTTTGATACTTCAAATGCGTTTTTTAAGTTTACACTTCGCATTGTTTTTCCTAATGTATGTTGCTTTGACGTTTTTTTGATTTTTACAAGCACATTTGGTGCATAAAAAATACCCAGTACGTCTGCAACTTCCTTTGCTAAAACATGTGCGTGATTGAATTTATTTCTGCATCTTTTGTTAAAATACTTTGGCGACGAAATAATCACATCAATTTTTTTAATGTCAATGTTGTTATCAACTGCTTTTGATAAAAAATGTGCCAACGCTTTTGCAGAGTATCTATCATGCGACAATTTTAATTTATACACAGAATTAGTTACAAGATGATAATAAAAAGCGAAAATCAGCGTTGTGCAGGTTTTGATTGGTATATTGGTGATATACCCTCCCTCTACAACCCGGCTTTCACATGTTTTGCAAACATACTC
>JAVWHI010000153.1:0-3085 GCA_036640155.1 Oscillospiraceae bacterium
CGCTTGATTTAATACGTATATGTAGAAAAAAATGCTAGCAAAAACGTTTTAAATCATCAGCATGTTTTTTTGCGACTAATTAAATGGTATTTCGTACTTTATTCTATTGTTAAAATATCAATAAAGCCTGTAATTTCAAACACTTCAAGGATAGTATCGTTAGCATTTCTGATAACCATTTTTCCTTGTTTGCTCATTACTTTTTGTGCAGATAAAAGCACACGAAGTCCTGCAGAAGATATGTACTCTAACTCAGCAAACTCCAATATTAGTGAGCTTATTCCTTCCCATGAGTCTTTTAATGCTGCTTCTAATTCCGGTGCAGTCGTTGTATCTAGACGTCCGGATAAAGCAAGGGTTAATTCTTCCTGGTTTAAAGTTTTTGTAATAGTCATTTTTTTGTTCCTCCAAAATTTTATAGTTTCTAAATTTATTTTATACTTTTTGTTACAGTCATTTCAAGTTTGTTGTTGCGTACTCCGATAGATACATCGTCCGCAAAATTTGCTATAATGGACTTTTCCATACCGTCCCAATCTGCATGGATTTTTTCACTAGGTGCAGTTTCCATATACTGTGAAAGTGTCCATACTAACGGATATCTTCCAGTCATCGGCTGCATTCCACATGCCCACGATGCACCATAAAGTGCCGGGTTACTATTGTAGGAAAAAGCCTCTAAAACAGACACAAGTACTCCTTTAAGACCTTGATTTGCCGCATTTTTTCCGTCGCTACTAACAGACAAAAACTGCTCTTTCGCTGTTTCATTTACCTGCGTTTTAGTTCTTACGCATAAAACACAGCATCCATCTTCACGTTTTAGTGCAAAGTCAAGTGTATCAGTGCTTAAAAGCTCCTTGCACATGGAAAACATTTCTTCAGTAAGAAGTCGCAGGCACCCTTTGTCTTTTGGACTTAGCTCTTCTAATTCGTCGATTTGTGCAAGAGCTTGACTCATGCTACTAGGAACCATCTTAATGTCTTTCATAGCCAGCCTCCTCTATCCTAATTTCATAACGTCTTTTTTTTTGCAGCAAGCATATCCTTTTTCTTTTTGTTTTTAACAGCTATAATCAGTGGAATATAGGTGACAATTGGAAGTAAGAATCCTGCATATTCCCAACGTGTTTGTACAAGAAGATTATAAATAGCATGATAGATAATCGCTGCAGAAAGAAGTGCAAATGTACCTGTGTAAAATAGCTTTTTCTTTTTATGTACAAATGAAATTCCAATGCCTATAGCCGAGGTACAAATACCGTGCATTAGTCCTGCACCTAATCCCCTAATTAAAGCTAAAACCACTGTTGCATTTTCTAAACTGGTGGTCATAATGTACATGTTTTCCATAACAGCAAATCCAATACCTACTCCCATGGAAATAGAAATCAAAGTTTCTCGCTTGTCGGAAAAAACAAACGCAAAAAATAGTACAGGCAGTGCTTTGATTATTTCTTCAGTAATCGGCGTTATTGTTGTAGTAACATACAAAACGTCATTATTAAATTTCTGTAGGAAAAATCCGTTTATGCTTCCTATAAACACACACATAAACATTCCTATTAGCATAAAGCCAACAACAAGTCGAGATTTTTTTTCCAACTGGAACAGCATCAAAGCCATCGGCACAGCGGTACAAAAAAACAAAACAAGAATTAAACCGTCCATTTTTTCGCTCCTTTCGCTAACACCGGAATGATGGCGATATATAAAGCTGCAATCAAAGCGGAAATTATTAACTGAAAAATAGTCCACTCTAAATCTATCGTTACTAAATTAACGGTCGACAAAATAGAAAGAAGTAGTGCTAACAAGTTATAACCACGAATAGATTTTAAAATTCCAAAATCTACATCGGGGATAATCAAATGTTTTAAATTAAAATAAGATGAAAGTGCAAAAATTAAACAAAGCACTGCATCTACACACTTTGCCTCAACGCTAGCCTCACTAAAAAGTACTGGCGTATAAATCGCTATAATTAGTGCCGGCGCAAGTAGAGAAAGTGTCCTGTATTTTCTGTATATTTTTTCGCCACCGTCCACTAGACCATTCATCTGTCCAAACGACGCCGAGAAAAGAAACAAGAATCCTCCTGCTAATCCTAGCTTTCCAACATTAAAGCCCTCCGGTATTTGACCTGTAAGTAACGCCACTGTATTAAATAACCATCCAAGCATCATGCAACCAAGTCCACAAATAACAATTTGAGAAAAAAGAGGTACACCCTTTTTAAAAAATTGCGCTACACCACCCACAAAGGCAATGCCGGAACTTAGTAGCAGAATAAGCTGAATGATCCATTCTAATTCATCCATATAACTACTCCCTTTCCCCACTATTATATTACATTAAAATACTTTTTGCAATAATATTCGCTCACAAAAACCGCCAGAATTAAATTAAAATAAAAAGGAAATAGTACGGAATAAAAAAATGCACAGTTTTCCAGTTATTTCTTTAATATATACTGTTCTATTTGCTTAACTACCTTTTTTGAAAAAGCAACTGCCTCTACCACAGTCTTAGAGCCGGAGACAATATCGCCTGCTGCAAAGATGCCCGGCGTGCTTGTCATTCCATTTTCATCTACGTCAAGAAGTCCTCGCTTGTTTTTTTCAACAGTCGTTTCTGAAACTACTGCGCCTTGAGGGCCTTGACCAATAGCGATGATTACCATGTCCGCCTCGACCTTGACCGGTTTTTCAAACACTTCTTCATATGTAACCGCATTTTCGTTTTCTATTGGCACTACTTCAACACACTGAATGTATTCCTCGCCAATTTTTACGGTTTGTAACAAATGTCTAAACTTGACACCCTCGTTAATAGCATCATTTATTTCATGGATATTTCCCGTCATATCTTTTTCTCTGCGGTTATTTAAAATGGTAACCGTACCGCCTTCTTTAATATAGCGTGTAGCCATTCTAGCAGCATCAAGTGCTACATTGCCTGCACCAATTACCACGACACGTTTGCCGGTTTCATAACACGCCGGGCATTTTAAGTAGTCAATTGCAAACTGCACATGACCTAGTGTTTCACCTAAAAGTCCTAATCGGTTTGGCTTTGCAGTTCC
>JAVWHI010000154.1:0-3071 GCA_036640155.1 Oscillospiraceae bacterium
AAAGAAAAGTTTTGTGCATCTTTTACAACTGAAAGTGCATCATTGCGACGGTTTAAAAACAAAAAAAGCCGATTTAAAAGCGTGTATATAAACTTGTTTTCGTAAGTATCAAGACTTTCTTCTTTAAATACATTGAGTATTTTACTAGGCGTGATTTTGTCGCCATCAACACTGCTAATAAGGTTTGTGTGTTGGCTAAGGTGCTTAATAGATTCTGAAGTGATGTTGCGTGAAATTTCAATCGGTAAAATTTCCTCACGATTCGTAATAAACTTGCGTGGGTTACGAATACACTTGTCTAAAGAGGGGATAGCTTTTTCTATGAAGGAAACCCAATCGTCAGACAAAACTCTGTCTAATTTTTTATCGATTAAAGTGAAAGTACTCGGACTGTCTTTAATAAGTTTTAGAAAACGTGTATAAAAGTCAGTGTTTGCCATAAAGACATTCTCGTAATCCACAAATGATTCATATAAGTCGGAATAATCCATAGTCTACTCCATTCTTTTTTAGTACATTCTCTTAAGACGCTCAACGTAAGCTTTTGACTGGCGCATGTTTTGCTTACCAAAACTTTTATCCATAAAGTTTAATAGACCATCTAGCTCGTCCCTAATAAAAGCTAAGTTTAAACTTTCAAATTTACGGAATATTTTATTAGCTAGTATGTAATCGATACCATCAATTTCAGTACCGCCACAAGCAACAAAAACAGGCACAAAGTCTTTCATCTGCTTTAAAATACGGTTACCAAAAGCAATTCTAAGCTTTTCAATAACATAAATGTCAAGCGCTGAAACCTTGTCAAGCATTAACTTTGAAACTGGATATTTAGCAATAGCATCATTAAATAACTTATCAAGATGGCTAAAACCTAAGTTCATCGGCGGAGTATCAGGTGCATCAAAGGCAATACCTTTAGAATCAAGATTTATAGGAAAAGCTCTATCATAAACTTTATCAGAAATAGCAAAGGTAGAATCGTCGTTGTTAGCAGTGCCGACATACCACATATTAGCAGGAATGGTAAGCTTACCGTCAATTAAATTGACAGGGTCGCTACTCCAGGAGTTTGGTACAAGGTCGATTTTCCACTCTCTTTTATCCGGCATTTCCAACACTGAAAGCATTTCAGCAAAATAATACTCAACACGTGCAATGTTCATCTCATCAAGAATTACAAGATTAACATCGTTAGTAAATGAACATTCATAGATTTTTTTAAGGACTTCGGTTTCGTTGAACTTCTTTGTAAATTCGTTGAAGTAACCAAATAGCTCCGTTCTATCACGCCATGACGGTTGAACAGAGGCAACTATTGCATCGTTTTGTAAAAACTTACCCAACGCATAAGGTAAGGAAGTTTTACCGGTACCGGAAATACCTTGTAATAAAACAAGTTTCGTAGACCCCATACCTGCAAAAAGCAAACGAATTATGGTGATATCATAGTATAAGTGCATACGTGAACAAGCGAAGTTGCGGAAATTCTCGCAAAGTTTTTCTAAGGATATCGTGTCGTCAAAAACAGGCGGAGTGTAGTCTAAGTACTTCATATCAACTTGTGCTAGTTTGTAAAAACGATTTTCACTCGACTGAACAACGCCGGTGGTCGAAGAAGTAGAAGTAGAATCTGAACTTGAAGAGGCAAGAGCCTCTTTATCAAATGTATCCGGCTCAAGTCCGATTTGTGCGACTTTCATCGCCATTATTTTATCTTTTTCACTTGATAATTTCACGTTTTGACGTTGCATTCTTGAAAGCTCTTCTAGAAGTTCGCCTTTATCAACTTTCGTAGCACTAATTCTGATTTTCTTTCTTATAAAAAGTACAATCAAATAAATTACAAGAGCGTAAATCGCCAACACAATAATAAGTGAAATAATAGCAAAAACCCAATCGATAGCAGTAAAAGCGGGGGAGTGGATTTTAAATAAATGTATAAAATGAGGGAAGTTAATAACAGCAACAAAGCCTGTGAAAATGCCTTTAAGCATTTGCCACAAGCCTTGACCTATACTGGTTATGAAATCAAAGAAAAATTCTAAAAAACTGCTCATTTATTTCCCATCCTGTTATGTGGCAAACTTATTGCCATTACTAGTTATTTTTGTTCGGTGTCATCTTTTTGAGCCGAAATGTATTCCTCTATTGCTTTACGCTTTATTTCTTCTTCGTCAATAACTGGTGCGTTTTTAGCGTGCTTTAATTCAACAATCGCAACTATAAATCTGTAAAGCTCATATAAGAAGAATAAGAGCAGTGGTAAAACTATACAGAATAAAAAGCCATTAGGCGATTGCAAGAAGTTTATAACAGTTCCAAGATATGGTATTTTAGTATCGGAGTATTTACCGATAATATCAGCAGGAGAGATTATCGTTTCATCATTAATAGGGTTAGCATCACCCTTTGTTACAAAGCTAACTGTGCCGGCACTGTTTTGAACTTCGGCGATTCTATGCGTATTGATAACTTTTTTACCATCAATATATGTCCAAAAGGTGATAATATCGTCTTTTTTAAGAGACGAAAAATCTTTAACCTCTTCGTTTATAATCATATCACCATGCACAAACTTAGGTGCCATTGAATCAGTTAAAATTGTTACAGGCATTTTACCAAATAATTTTGGTACTCCGCCGTTAGATTGAGAGGTAAAAACAATAATTGTAATGAGTACCGCTACAATTAAAAGCACCCAAACTAATACGTTGATTATATTCTCTATTATTTTTTTCGCCTTACTTTGTGGTTTTTGTGTCATTTCATAATCCTCCTATTTTTTTGGTGGCTATTGTTTTTACGCTCGTCTTTTTTGCAGGGGAGATTTCAAATTAAACCAATCGATTTCCTTTGAAATCGCCCCTGCGGGCGATTTATAAATGTGAGTTAGTTATTGAACTATTTCTTTGCCTGCAAATGTAATAGCAAATGTTACAACATTTTCAGCATTTGCCTTTAAACAAGCAGCATCTTGACCCTCAAGCCAAATTCTTAATGTTATTTTTTGTGCAGTTCCCGGAGTTGGAATTGTAGCAACAACAGCTGTTTCAGTAGCAACAGTATCA
>JAVWHI010000155.1:0-3034 GCA_036640155.1 Oscillospiraceae bacterium
CGTGAAGTGGACCTTTAAGTGAGCCGATTGCACCAGAATAAGCTGAATATGCGTCAGTTCTTGAGGAACTTAGCACTCTGCAAGCAAAAGTCGAGTTATTTCCACCGCCATGTTCGGCGTGTAAAATTAAGCATAAATCGAGTAGTAATGCTTCTTCTTTTGTAAAGCTTCGATCAGGACGTAAAAGCGATAAAATTGCTTGAGCAGTTGAATGAGAGTCGTCAAGCGGGTGAAAGAACATAGTTTCGTTATCATAATGACGTTTTTTAACTTGATATGCCATGACCATGATATTCATCATTTTTGAAATAAGACTTAAAGAAGTTTCAATTTCCTTTTCAAGGGATAAATTTTCTGCATCGTCATCATAAGAATATAGTGCTAAAACACTTCTTGCAAGCTTGTTCATAACGTTTGGAGAAGGAGCTTTTATAATCATATCTTCAGCGAAATCGTCTGGTAAGTGTCTTAAATTTGCCATAACCTCTTGAAAAGAATCAAGCTGCTGTTTTGTAGGAAGCACACCAAAAAGAAGAAGATATACAGTTTCTTCAAAGCCAAAACGTTCTTCTTTTTGACAATTTGAAACGATATCTTTTATATTAATACCCCGGTAAATAAGTTCACCCGGTATTGGCTCTTTTTCGCCTTCATTAATAACATAGCCATGTACATTACATATTAGTGTTAGTCCTGCCATTACACCAGTTCCATCTGAATTGCGTAGTCCACGCTTTACTGAAAACTTTTCATATAACGATGGGTCAATATGGTTATATTTTTTAAATTCATTGCATAAATCTTTTATAGCTTCTACTTTTACTTTTTCTTTTTCCATTAAAATTCACCCTTACACATTTCCTATTAAAATAATATTATAATCATACTATAATTTTAACTTAAAGTCAATCTAATAAGCTAATCTTTTTGTAAAAAATATAAGTTGTATGCAAGTTTAATTTATTGATAATTCATAAATATTGATTTTAAGTATCACTAGACTATATTTATTAGTAAAATTTGCAGAAAAATCAGTTTTCTATTTCAAAAAAATAATTATTAAAAAAGTGAAATTAATAAAAAAGGAAGGTTAATATTAATATGAAAAAAAATATTTTATTTTTTGTTGTCATGGTGTCACTATTTTTAGCACTACCGTTGTTGTCACTGATTGAAAAAAAGGACGCAAAGCCTTTAGAAGTTACGCAAGAAAAAAATAAATATCTTGTTTTAAACCATGTAAACGGGGAAGTTATGTCACTTAGTCCACTTGAGTATGTAATGGGGGTAGTAGCAGCGGAAATGCCGATAAACTACAGTGTGGAAGCTTTAAAAGCACAAGCAGTAGCTTCGCATACTTACATAATACGTCAGATTGGTTTAGAGCAAAAGAATAAAACCCCTTCTTTAAACGGTGCATATATAAGCACAGACAGTGCAAAATACCAAGCTTTTATAAGTAAAGAAGAGCTTGAAAAAAAATGGGGTGATAATTTTACAGTTAATTGGGATAAGCTTTCGGGTGCTGTTAAAGACGTTATCAATAAAGTGATTTCTTATGAAAACAAACCAATTGTTGCAGCATATTGTGCAATTTCTAATGGAAAAACAGTCAATTCGGGGACGGTATGGGGCAGAGAACTTGCCTATCTTACACCGGTAATCGCACCAGGTGACGAAATGTCACCGGACTTTGAGGAAGAAACGGTAATTTCGTTTGAGGAAACAAGTAAAAAAATCAAAGCGGAGTTTTTGGAATGTCAATTGCCGGAAAATAATGACGATTGGCTTGAAGTCATTAGCACAAATGAGCAGGGATATGTCGAGAAAGTAAAAGTCGGAAATTTGCAGGTGAGTGGGCAAAAACTAAAAAATGCACTAGGACTTCGCAGTGCCACTTTCACAGTAAAAAAAGGTGAAAAAGACTTCGTTTTCACAACAAAAGGATATGGACACAATGTCGGCATGAGCCAGTATTCAGCGGACTTCATGGCAAGACAAGGTAAAAACTATCAAGACATTTTAGCTTATTTTTATCCTGGTACAACGTTAGCACAATTATAATAATTCTTAAAAATCTATGTTTTTTAAAATAAGTATTGACAAAAATTTAGTTACAGAATATAATAGACGTATGAACAGATGTTCATACGTCTGTTAATTTTAAGGAGGGCAAAAAGATGAAGGGCGATTTAGTTTGCTTACAAAAGCACGAACTTTCAAAAATGGATACGCAGATAAAAAAGAAAATTCCGTGTGACGAAGATATTTTTTCATTATCTGATACATTTAAGCTTTTATCAGATAGTACGAGATTAAAAATTATATTTGCCTTGATGAATAAAGAGTTATGTGTATGCGATATAGGTGAAGTGGTAGGGATGACCGGGTCGGCGGTATCTCATCAACTAAGGTTGTTACGATGTGCTAGTTTAGTCAAATACCGTAAAAGTGGCAAACAAGTTTTTTATTCGTTAGATGATGAACATGTTTATGGAATAATCGCACAGACATATGAGCATATAAAGCACAAAAAAGGCGAGTAAATCAAGTGAAATAATACATATGAAATGTAGAGAAATGGAGCTTTATAATGATGAATAAAAGTAGCGATAAAAGCGTAGCTTTAAAATGTGAAAGCTGTAAGAAACCACACTCACATGACTGCCACGATAGTGAGTGCGGCTGTTCTCACGAGCATACACACGAGGAAGAAATAAGTAAATTTAAAATAATACTAGTTGTTTTTTCGGTTGTACTTTTAGTAGCGGCACTTTTGATAAATATACCGGCACTAAAAATAGTATTATATATTTTAAGTGTTTTGATAGCGGGATACGATTTATTTATTTTAGGGTTAAAAGAGTTAGTAAAGTTAAAACTTGAAGAAAACGCACTATTATTAGTGGCTGTAACTACAAGTTTTATAATAGGTGAATTTCCTGAAGCGTGCATAGTAACGATTTTATTTAAAATAGGAAGTTTTTTGGAAAGCTATGCGATTTCTCGTTCAAAAAAGAGCATGAAAAGTCTT
>JAVWHI010000156.1:0-854 GCA_036640155.1 Oscillospiraceae bacterium
CGCGCTGAACTACTAAGACGAATGTCAAAAAGCGACCAGGAGTTAATAAGTGAGCTTACAAAGCAAAAAGACGAACTTACTAAGATGAAGGACGAACTTTTAAAGCAAAAAGCGGACTTACAAAACACAAAAACCACGTTGCAAAGTGACAAAAAGAAGTTAGATAGTGAATATAATGAGAGTACTCAAACGCAAGCACAACTTAAAGCACAGCAGAGAAAGTACTTGGAAATACAAGAAAAAAACAAAGCGGAAATAAAGAAAATTGATAAAATGATAGACGATTTAATTTCGCAAAGTGAGGACCCAAATGCACCTACTTCGGGCTTTAAATGGCCAGTTCCAGGTAAATCTCGGATAAGCTCACCGTTTGGATGGCGAAAGCTAAACGGAGTGGATGACTTTCATCTAGGTATAGATATCCCCGGACCCACAGGTACTGATATTGTTGCAGCACAGTCGGGTAGAGTAATAATAGTAGTGCCGGCAAGTTCAAGCTATGGTAAGTATGTAGTTATCGACCATGGTGGAGGATATAGTACACTTTACGCGCACACAAGTGCTACTAATGTAAGTGTTGGGCAGACAGTAATAAAAGGGCAAAAGATAGCCGACATTGGAAACACAGGCAATTCTTACGGAAGTCACTTACATTTTGAAGTGCGTATTAATGGCGATAGAAAAAATCCATCTTTATATGTAAAACCATAGACTAGTAAGATTTTTCACCTTGAGCAAAGCGAAAGGAATGACTATAAATATGAATAAAAAAATATCTTTAGGTGCTGCGATTACGTTCATGGTTGTTATTGCTGGATTGACATTTTGCATAACAATGATGGTTTCGTTAAATT
>JAVWHI010000156.1:865-2988 GCA_036640155.1 Oscillospiraceae bacterium
GGTATGGTTTTTAATGTTAAAGAGCGTAAAGAAATGTACACCAAAATATCTGAAATAGACAGTGAGATACGTCAGAAGTACAATGGCACCATAGATGAGGACATGATGCTTGATGCGATATCACGTGGGTATGTAAGCGGATTAGGTGATAAATACTCAAGGTATCTATCCAAATCAGAGTATGAAAAGCAACTTCTTGAAACGCAAGGAAAGCTTGTAGGAATAGGAGTTACTATAAAACGTGATGCTAGCGGATATGCACAGGTAGTCAAGGTAATAGAGGGGTCTCCAGCAGAACTAGCAGGAATATTAAGTGGCGATATGATAACCGCAATAGACGAAGTTGACTTAAAAACGTATGATTTTACAAAAGTTGATGAACTCATTCGTGGCAATGCCGGAACAAAGGTAAAGTTAAATATTCGTCGTGAGGGTGTCGAAACTTTATACGAGTTAGCACGAAAAGATATAGACATTAAGTATGTCACTTATAAACTTATTGACAAAAACGGTTATATAAAGATAAATGAATTTAACCAAAAGACGTACGAGCAGTTTAAAAACGCTGTGGACGATTTAATAAAGCAAGGTGCAACAGGACTTGTTTTTGACTTGCGAGACAATGGCGGCGGAACGTTAGATTCAGCCACAAAAATGCTTGACATGCTCTTACCGCAAGGGGTTATAGCTACAAAGACGGATAAAAGCGGAGCAACATCGCCATTAGCGACATCTGATAAATATGGAGTAAATCTGCCGATGGTTACAATAATCAACGGAAATACAGCAAGTGCATCGGAACTTTTTGTATCAGCTTTACGTGATTTTAATAAAGCGACAAGCATAGGAACTACCACATACGGTAAGGGCGTAATGCAAACACTGATTCCATTAAAAGATGGCAGTGCGTTAAGCATAACAACAGCTTCATTTATTCCACCGTCCGGAGAAGATTTTAACGGTGTTGGGATAAAGCCGGACAATGAGGTAAAGTTCACACCGGAGCAGGAGCAAAACTTTAAAAACGGGCATCTTGAGTTAGAAAGTGATACGCAGTTCGTAAAAGCGGTTGAAGTTTTAAACTCAAAAAAATAAAGTCAAATAGCAAAAGGTGCTAAAAGGGGAAAAGGGAAAAAAGGCAAAGAAACGTATCGGAAGAAATGAGAAGAAAAGGCGACTGCTAAATTAGCAGTCGCCTTTTTGCGTTATTTATACGAATAATGAACTGATTGGTTTATCTTGATAGATTCTCTCGATAGCCTCGGCAAAAACAGGGCCAACAGGCAGTTGAGTGATTTTATCTGATATTTTCGTTTCAGGTAATAAAACTGTATCTAAAATAGTAACTTCTTTAATAACACTGTTATTAATTCTATCAATAGCAGGACCTGAAAGGACACCGTGCGTTGCACAAGCGTATACTTCGGTTGCGCCACCTTTTTCTATAACAGCTTTTGCAGCGTTACATAAAGTTCCGGCAGTATCAATCATGTCATCCACTAAAATAACTTTTTTACCACGTACGTCACCGATTATGTTCATAACTTCAGAAGTATTAGCACGTTGGCGGCGTTTATCGACAATAGCAAGAGGAGCATCTATTCTTGCTGCAAAGTTTCTAGCTCTTGTAACTGAGCCTAAGTCAGGAGAAACAACGACAATTTCGTCTTTACAGTCTTTAAATTTCTCAATAAAATGAGGAGCTAAAATCGGCACACCTAGTAAATGGTCAACAGGGATATTGAAAAAACCTTGAATTTGAGGTGCATGTAAGTCCATAGTTAGAACTCTGTCAGCACCGGCAGTGACAATTAAATCAGCGACTAATTTAGCAGTAATAGGGTCACGAGCTTTGGATTTACGGTCTTGACGAGCGTATCCAAAATAAGGAATAACAGCAGTTATTCTACCGGCAGATGCACGTTTAAACGCATCGCACATAATTAAAAGCTCCATTAAATTGTTATTAACCGGTTGGCAAGTAGACTGAACTACAAAAACGTCAGAGCCACGAACGGATTCTTTAATTGAAACTGAGATTTCGCCATCGCTGAATGTTGTGACTTCCGATTGACCTACAGGGAGGCCTAATCCTTTGGCAATTTGCTCTGCAACAACTTTGT
>JAVWHI010000157.1:0-1652 GCA_036640155.1 Oscillospiraceae bacterium
TATTAAGTTCAATACATTCACTATCTCTAGCTGTTTCAATAATTTCATCTAAAGAATCCTTATTGAAAATTCTTTCAAAGGTCAGCATAAACGCATACTCTCGCATTTGGTGTCTTGTCATAAAATATTCCTCTCATTTTGCCTAGTTATAATTTGTTATAGAGTAAAGTGCTAAAAGCTAACCCTCAAAATAAGAGTTAGCTTTTTTTATTATTCTTGAGCAACCTTAACGCCAGAAACGTAAACATTCACCTTTGCTACTGTTATTCCTGTCATGTTTTGAACTGAATCCTTAACCATTTGTTGCACCTGCTCACAAACGTCTTTAATTTTGTAATTAATCTTCAAAACAATTCCAACATTAATAATTGCAACATCAGAGCTTATTACAATATTTATTGATTTTAAACTGGTTGGAGTTGTAAAAAGCAAGTTCTTAGGCGGTAAGTTCGCTAAAGAGTAAACTCCGTCTACTTCGTGAGCAACAGCTTTTGCAATTGTTTCAAGCACACTTTCAGAAATATTTAAGCTTGTATGTGTTTTTGAATAATTTCTGTCCATACTATCTTCCCCGATCAAATTTAAATTTTGGGTCGTATATTATGTATACAGTAAGTTATACTGCTAAAAGTGGTCTAGCCTCGTATAACTTAGCACTAAAAACCGAAGTTAGTAGTGTCATAAAGTATAATAATAACTATACATACTATTATACCACAAATTTTTCAAGACACAACAATTATTTTACTTCAATTATAGAAATATTGTTGCCAGGTACGTTTGCTTGCCCTAAAACTATGTTTTTAATTTGTGTAGCTTGTTTTTGCTCTAGTCCATTTGTCTTAACAACTACGTTGACATTATCTTTATTTAAAAATACTATACATTCTGAAAACCCTTTTGCTTTCACTAAATTTTCAATTTTATTTTCAACTTCAATTGCCTGGGAAATGTCGATTGCTTTTTGCGTTGCTTCACTTTTTTGCTCATCAGACAAATTAGTGTCACCTAACAAGGTGGAAATTGTCTGCATTGATTCATCACGTGAACGAGTTTTAGTTAACTTTGCTTTTGCAAAATAATTATCTGAGGCAATAGTCGCTGCATTAACAAGTTGCGAATCGCCTAGCTTTTTTTCACCACTTGTACTTGTTTGTGTTTCATCAGTTGTGCTTGTAGTTGTTTGTTCGGCGTCACCGTTCACTTGACTAGTTTGCCCTGTATTAGCATCAGTTTCTATAGCGGACGGGGTAGCATTTGCTTCTAGCTCACCAGTAATATCAAGTCCACCATCAGAATTTGCAAATTGCCAGTTTAAATACACTGCAACACCTAGCATTAAAACCAGTGATGCCAAAATTATTTGTTTTTTTCCTATAATCATATTCGCTTTCATAGTATAATTTCCTTTCTAAAACTAATTTATTTTGACTTTTTAACGACACATACCTTATTAGATTTTATATCAAGTGCGGTCATAACAGCTTGTGTAACATCGCTTTCAACTGTAGCGTTTGCGCCTCCTTCACAGACAATTACAACTCCTTTTACTGTAGGCTCTATCTGTGTTTTTAAAAGTGCTGTTTTATTACCATTTTGGTCTTGCAAAATTCTTGTTTTTGTTTCAAGATTATCGCTTTGCTCGACTGTTG
>JAVWHI010000157.1:1662-2964 GCA_036640155.1 Oscillospiraceae bacterium
TCTGATTGCACTCCATTTGTAGTTTTATCTTTATTTTGTCGTTGTTCTTGTGCAAAAATGTTTTCTACCCCATTTTCCAAAGTAACCATTATTTTAACTTCACCCACGCCCTCTATACTACCAATGATACTTGCAATTTTGTTTTCAAGTTGAAGTGTGTATTCGTCAGTTGTCATAACTTTTTGTGCAGATTCCGTTTTTGAAACTGCTTTGTCTTTTTTTTGAGGCATTACAGTAGAAATAAATATTATGAGTATCACTAACATTCCAACGCCTAGAATTATCTTAATTCCCTTTTCACTTTTAAAAAATTGTGCTAATTTAATTTTTTTATTAATCATAATTTTTACCGCTATTTAAACTAAATATACTCAATTAGCGGTGTAACTCCAACCTCCTTTTTTACGATATTTTCTATTCTATATGCTTCGTTTTTATATTTTTCATCTACAAAAACAGTTATCTTATTAATAGATATGCTCTTTTGCTCACTTATATTAATCTTAACAGTTATTTTTTTGGTTTTTATACTTTCTTTTTCTAAAATCTTAGTTATTGAAATTTGTAAATTGTTTTGTGCAATAGTTAAAAACTGTGTGTTTACGCCTTGTGAAAACTGGGTTTGTGAAGATGGTGGCGTAATATCATCAAAGTTAAAATCGACTTTCAAATTACCGTTTATAAATGGACTTACTATCCCTGTTATAAAAAATAGACTTACTGCAAATTTAATTACTTTTTCTAAATTTGAGTTTGGTATAAGCATTGAAAAAATTGACGTTGCAACCGCAGTTATACATAGTGACATTCCAATTGATTTTAAAGCTTCCATATGTTATTACACCCATCCTTATTTCACAATAGTTAACATTATCGCAATTGAAATAATAAGTAAAACTGCAAATACCAAAAGTATTCCTAAAATTAAAGATAGCACACTCCCGGCACTTCTTAATAACGTACTTATCTTTCCTGTGCTAAACATATCACTAATAGATGCACTAAGGTAAAGCGATAACATCATCAAAAGAATTTTAATAATACTAGGTAAAAACGCAAAAACAACAGCTAATATTCCAAATCCACCAATTGTGTTTTTTATTAATCCCACACACCCACCAACAGTGTTAAGTGCTTCACTAAGTGCGCCACCGACAACCGGTAAAAACGTAGTTAATGTAAACTTAGTTGCTTTAACCGTGACTGTGTCTGCTGAATTAGCGACAAGGCTTTGAATTGATAAAAGTCCTACAAATATCGTAAGGAGAAACCCAAGGCACCAAACGACTATGTTTTTTACGC
>JAVWHI010000158.1:0-2861 GCA_036640155.1 Oscillospiraceae bacterium
AATAACGACTAAACGTGTGTTACTTCTTCCGGCATTGTTTAACGCTTCGTAAGCCTGACCACCAGTAAGAGAACCGTCGCCAATTACAGCGATGGCAAAATTGTTACTATCATTGATTTCAAAAGCTTTTGCAATACCTAGTGCTGCCGAAATTGAAGTGGAACTATGACCTGAAATAAACGCATCATGTTCACTTTCATGTGGTTTAGGAAACCCTGAAATACCATCTTGCTGACGTAAAGTTGAAAATTTATCACGTCTACCAGTTAAAAGCTTATGAGTGTAACTTTGATGTCCTACGTCCCATACAATTTTGTCGTTTGGTGAATCAAAAACATCATGTAATGCAACAGTAAGTTCAACAGTACCAAGGTTTGAAGCTAAATGTCCACCTGTTTTAGAAATTGTAGTAATAAGACATTCTCGTATTTCATCACAAAGCTTATTTAATTCTTGAGTAGAATATTTATTTAAATCTGATGGTTTATTTATGTCTTCAAGCATTTTAACTTCCCCCCTTCGTAGTAAAATTCACACGCATTATTTTCTAAAATTATACTAGTATCAAGTTTATTTAGCTTATTGGTACGATGAGTGCAATTAAAATACCTAGTATAGCACCACCTAAAACTTCGAGTGGCGTATGTCCTAAAAATTCTTTTAATTGTTGATTGGACTTTGAATCATCATCAGTTCCTACTTCATTTTGCTCAATCATTTTATTTATAGCTTTAGCATGTTCACCAGCAGCACGTCTGACGCCCATAGCATCATACATTACAATAACTGAAAGAATAAATGCAATAGCAAACATTGGTGAGGCAACGCCAACAGTACGTGAAAGTGCAATTGTAAGACTACACACCGCAGCAGAGTGAGAGCTTGGCATTCCACCTGCGCCCACCAAACGCTCCGAACTAAATTTTTTATTTATAATTAAATACAATAATGTTTTAATAACCTGTGCTGATGCCCAAGCAATAATAGCGCAATTTAGTACATAGTTATTAAATAGCTGCAAAAATTTTTCCATGTTTAACCCCTTAATTATTTCTGTTTAACAAAGACAATGCAAGTTTAGTCAAGTAATCATTCTCGCTATATTTGCTTATTGCACAAACAGCTACGTCCGTTGCCTGTTTTGCAAGCTCTTTTGATTTTTCTAAACCATAAAGCGAAATATATGTTGTCTTTTCATTTGATTTATCACTACCTATTGGTTTGCCTAGAAGTTGTTCGTTACCATATACATCAAGAATATCATCTGTAATTTGAAAAGCAATACCTAAATTATCACCATAAGTAATTGCATTTTTTAAGTCTTCTTCGCTAGCATTTGCAGCTATAGCACCTAGTGAGCAAGAAGCTTTTAAAAGTGCTGAAGTTTTTAAACTATGTGTTAATTTTAAAGTTTTTTCATCAATAGTTTTTCCTTCATTTTCAAGGTCTAAAACTTGTCCGCCTATCATTCCATTTACACCTGCAAATTTCGATAAAAATATGACTGCGTTTATAGCAGCATCTGCACTAACATTAAAAGTTTTAGTGGAGTCACCTATTACTTCAAACGCTTTTGTTAATAGTGCATCACCTGCTAGAAGTGCATTAGCTTGTCCGAATTTGATATGACAAGAAGGCTTACCACGTCTCATATCATCATCGTCCATACAAGGTAAATCGTCATGTATCAAGCTATAACAATGTATCATTTCGATAGCACACGCAAACGGTAACGCTTTATTTATGTCTGCACCAAACATAAGTGCTGTTTGAAGTGTTAGAATCGGTCTTATACGCTTGCCACCTGCTTTTATTGAATAGTTCATCGCTTGTAAAACGATATCATATTCGTTATTATTAAGTTTTAAGTAATTATCAAGCTGATTATTGATAAGTGTGATACATTCATTAGTGACTTCTTCAAACATTTTCATTATTACTTCCTGCTTTCAGCTCTTCTACTTTAAGTTTAGCATTTTTTAATTGTGAATTGCAAAATTTAGTTAATGTTATCCCTTGTTCATACACTTTTAAAGACTGTTCAAGTGATAGCTCACCACTTTCCAGTGATGAAACAATATTTTCGATTTGTTGTAAAGCATTCTCAAATGATAAATTATCCATATAAACGCACCATATTTAACTAAAAATATGTTTTGCTTTAGTCACCATCCTTTATTTTATAACTTTACTATATATTTCACTGTCAGAAAATACATTTTTAATTGTATCTCCATTAGATAATTCATTGGCTTTTCTAACAATTACATCATCTTTATAAGTAATCGAATATCCTCTGCCTAAAACTTTTAGCGGACTTAGCGCATCAAGCATAGAAACATTTTTCTTAAAATTAGAAGAGATTTCATTTAATTTGTTTTCCATAAAATTATTTAGTGCTAAGACTAAATTGTTTAATATATTTTCGCTGTTTTGAATTTTATAAATCGGTGATACTGATTTTAATTGTACAAATTGATTTTTTAAAGCTTCAAAATCTGCATTAATTTTTGATACAATAAAATTATTTAAAACAATTTGTGAGTGGTCAATAAATTCAGAAATCTGCGATATATCCTTTGCAACTAGTTCAGCAGCAGCTGACGGTGTTGGCGCTCTTAAATCGCTTACAAAATCGCAAATGCAAAAATCCACCTCATGCCCTACTGCTGAAATAACTGGTATGTTGCAGTTATATACTGCATATGCAACATTTTCATCGTTAAACGCCCATAAATCCTCAGCACTGCCGCCACCTCTAGTTATTATTAAAACATCAATATCAGTTTTTTGTGCAAGAGCAATAGCATCACACAATGACTTTGGAGCATCATCACCTTGCACAAGTGCAGGGATTAATA
>JAVWHI010000159.1:0-2794 GCA_036640155.1 Oscillospiraceae bacterium
CATCGGTTTAAATACTAATCTATATGGATGAGTTGCACTAATCTCGAGGTGCTTTACTGCACGCTTATCAGCAAAATTGTCGCCCTCGTCACTGCAAGCGGCAATTCCGCACCAAGGTTCGATACATAAAAATGGAGCTTTTTTTCCGGCAGGTGTCCAGAATGCAACGAAATCAAAACCAGTGAAGTCAACTTCGATACCTCTTCCTGTTTTAACGTGATAGAGTTTAACGGAGTTTGATTTTAATTTATCAAAGACTATAGCATCAATGTCAAACAAATCATATGAAAGCATAAAGCGGTTTTGGTTATCTAAGATTCTTACTGTGTTGTTCATATCAAATTGGCGATTTTGCATATCAAAAACAGGACAGTCAGCAGTTTCATTTTGCTCAAATTCAACGCAGTAGTCCTCAAACGCACCATTGCCATTAAACGGTATGTTGATTGCCGGATGAGCGCCAAAGCAGTAATCAATAGGTTTATCGTCCACATTGACTATTCTATATTCTATAGTAAGTTCGGATTCGTACAAGGTGTATGTTAAACTTAAACTAAATTTATATGGGTAGACTTTTAATGTTTGCTCATTGTAGGTATAATTAAAAACCGCTGTGTTTTCAGTCTGTGCGACAGTTGTAAATTCGCAGTCACGACAAAAACCATGTTTTGGAATGGTGTACTCTTTGCCTTCAAAGAAAGCTTTATCATTTCTTAAATTGCTGACAATTGGAAATAGTAGTGGTGAGCAACGCCCCCAAAACTTCGGGTCTTTCTGCCACATATATTCAGCACCAAAAACATCGATATAAGAAATAAGTTCGGCACCCTTTGAATCAATTTGCACAATTGCTGAGGTAGATTTTAATGTTACTATCATAATAATAAACTCCATTCTCTCGCTTTGGTGGAATAAGTATCATATTTATTAATTTGTAAACGGACTTTTTTATTTACTTATCTGTTATGATAATTGCTATATGGCGACTTATATCTTTTACTGATTTTATTTTTATTACGCCGTTTTTTGTTATATAAAACAGCATAAACGATATAAAGAATTATAATTATTAGCAAGAGAATTGATATTAATTTTACCCAAAAACTCTTAAAAAACCTCTTAATTAAATCCCAAGCATAAAGTACAGGGTTTCGTCCAACACTTTCAGAAGCGACTAAGTCTATAGTTGCAATTGTTTCGTTTTTAAGTTTAATATCCATAGTTCCTAGTGTTTGCTCAGCGTTGATTGGCGCATTAACATTTTCATAAAGCGTTTTTTCAAACAGCAAATTAGTTTGGTCGACATTGTTAGGAAGCAATAAATTGACGTCTTTATTTGCTTTTAGCGTAACAAAATCTTGTTTTGAACTTAGCTTTATTTTCATTTCGCCAAAGGTTTGTCCGGATTGGACAATGGTTTTTAATTTGAAAGTGTTAAAAGCCCATTCATATAAGTTTTTCGCATCTAAATAAGAAAATGTGCGATTATATTTATTGCCATTTTCGTCTAGTAGCGGCGCGCCCATTGTCACTAGAAGATAATTATATCCATCTTTGCTTGCCATTGAAACAAGGTTACTTCCAGCCTCGGGAGTTGTACCTGTTTTTATTCCCTTGACGTATTGATAATAATATAATGGGCCTCCACGGACTTTGCTCGTCATGGAATTAGTATGAACAATAGTTCGAGGTGATGCGTGCTTGTTAGTAGCAGGCATTTCGTATGACACTGTTGTTGAAATTTCTTCAAACTTTGGGATTGTAAGTGCGTGCTTAACGATTAAATACATATCATATGGTGTTGTATATTGTTCAGGGTCATGTAAGCCATGTGCATTAACAAAATGAGTGTTGACTGCACCTAGCTCTTTTGCTTTTTGATTCATCTGCTCGACAAATTTTGGAATACTTCCACCGCTTATGTAGTCAGCAACGATACTAGCAGCTTCACAAGCAGACGGTAACATTGTAGCATAAAGAAGATCAATCGCACGAACCTCCTCACGCTGTTTGATATCAGCATTAGAAACACTTAAGCCTGCAAACTCGTTATAAACATAAGCAGGAGCAGTTATAACTGTATTTTCTAAATCGGAAATTGTTTCTAAAGCAAGTAATGTTGTCATAATTTTTGTTAGTGAAGCCGGATAAAGTTTTTCGTCTTTGTTTTTTTCATAAACCACTGTATTTGTATCGGTATTAACTAAATATGCACCCTTGCTTGCGACTTCAAAATCAACATCATATGCAGCGAACGCACCTAAAGAAGACAAACTACAGCATAATATTGTTAAAGTCACAAAAAAAGCAATAAAACGTAATTTTTTCATATAGACATAACTCCTTTTTCAGTGTATTATATAAAGTATAGATTGCCCACAATTGTGTTTTAAAAAAGGTTTGCGACTTATTATAATTGGTGGCAATAATGAGTGCTTATGGTTGATATAAAGACAACCATGTGTTATAGTATAGAAATAGTATAACATACATTTACAAAAAAAACACTCGTTTTTACAAAATTTTATTTTAACTTTTGGAGGCAAGTATGATTTATATCACAGGCGATATTCATGGCGATATCAAACGTTTTAAAAACGCTAAAATAAAAAAGCTAAAGCAAACAGACACTTTATTAATATGCGGTGATTTTGCATTTTCTGTAGCTAAGAACAAGGCTGCACAAAAGACACTTAAATGGCTTGGAAAAAGAAAGTATACTATAGCATTTGTCGATGGTGCTAATGACGATTATGAAAAAATTAAAACATACCCAGAAACCGAATGGGGAATG
>JAVWHI010000160.1:0-2786 GCA_036640155.1 Oscillospiraceae bacterium
GAAATTAATGAGTGGATTAGAAATAACAGGCGGAATATTATTGCTTATTGCAAGCATACTAATAATTATAATAGTAATCTTCCAAGAAAGCAAGCAGTCGGGTTTATCCGGTGTTGATGGGCAAGCTTCAGATTCTTATTACAGTAAAAACAAAGGTAAATCAAAGGAAGCAAAATTAAAACGCATTACAACAATCCTTGCAATTATCTTTTTTGTTTTAACACTCGCATTGAATTTGATTATAGCTTACGTTAAATAGCCAAATGATTTAGCTCCGGAATAAACACCGGAGCAATTATTTTATTTTTTTATCGGCTTTTCTTTAAATTTTCACAAATGTCGCTTTAATCTATAATTAATGATTACTATAAAATGAAAGGGAAATATGAGTAGTATTATAAAAACAAAAATTATTGCATGCCTTACTCAATCCGGTAAAAAAGGACTGAGTTATAAAGAGCTTAAAGCCTTATGCAAGCCAACTCAACATAAACGTGTGCAATTTAGAACTGCTTTAGCTGAACTTATTGCAAGTAATACCATTGTTGATATGGGATATAAAATATTCCTTGCAAAAAATATCGAATGCTATCAAGCAACAATAACAAAACTTAATAAGACTTTTGGCTTTGCAAAACGAGTTTTAGACCAATCGGAAATATTTATTCCGGGCAAATATCTCATGGGTGCGCTACCCGGTGACGTTGTGCTTATCTCTCCAATAAAACCTAGAAAAACTGAAACAACACAAAAGTCATTAGAGGGACAAGTCGTAAAAATCCTTGAATTTGGTTTAAGTGAATTTACCGGCGTTCTTCAACAACAAATGGGACAATACTATATTGACCCAGACTCTTTAATAAAGTTTCCAATTCCACTAGCTGATTTAAATGGAATAGATGCTAAAATTGGTGATAAAGTTTTAGCACAAATAACATTCAGAGGTAAAAGTCATTCAGAGCATAAAGCAAAAATAATTTCAAGTTATGGTGACTCGCAAGTTGCCGCTTCGTGTGCAGAATCTATTATCCATTCCGCCGGCGTAAATACGCAGTTCACTGCTGAAATTAATGGCCTTGCAGTTAAAATAAACCTAAAAGGTATCTGTGAGAGTGATTTATTATACCGTGAGGATTTAAGAAACGACAATATCTTTACCATTGACAGTGCAGATGCAAAAGACCTTGACGATGCTGTTAGCGTTGTAAAGTATGCAAACACTTATGAACTAGGCGTTCATATTGCCGATGTGTCACACTATATAAAACAAAACTCACCAATTGATAAAGAAGCTTTTGAGCGTGGTACAAGCATTTATTACGCTGATAAGGTTATTCCTATGCTACCAAAAGCTCTTTCAAATGGAATATGTTCATTAAACCCTCATGAAGATAGACTTACTTTTTCTGCAATTATGACAATCGACCATGATGGCAAGTTATTGGATTATCGTTTTCAAAAAACCGTTATTCGTTCCAAAGTTAAAGGCGTTTACAGCGAAATAAACCAAATCCTAAATAGCACTGCTAATGAAGAAATAAACGAAAAATACAAAAATTTAAAAAACGAAATTTTCCTAATGGACGAGCTTGCTGATATATTATCACGAAATAAGTTTGGACGTGGATCCCCAAATATTCAAACAAATGAAAGCAAAATCATTCTAGATGAAAAAGGTATTACAGTTGATATTTTGCCTCGTGAACGTGGTAAATCAGAAAGTATTATTGAAGATTTCATGTTAATGGCAAACCAGGCTGCCGCTGCTGCTGCAAGGCTAAAAGGTATCGCCTTTATTTACCGTGTACATGAGCCGCCAACCCCACAAAAGGTTGAAAGACTTAAGGAAATTTTAAGACTTCTTAGTATTAATGCTTCTGACGTTAGTCCTGATATGCCACCTATGGTTTTATCAAAAATTATAACACAAGCACAAGAACTAAAAACATTTAAACTTATTAATACAACCGTTTTACGTTCGATGTCAAAAGCAAAATACAGTGAAGTACCATTGGGTCACTATGGGCTTGCACTTGATGATTATGCTCATTTCACTTCTCCTATTAGACGTTACCCTGATTTATGTATTCACCGTATTTTATCAGACCTTGTTAGTAACATGCCAATTCCAAAACTGCAAAAAAAATATAAGGATTTTGTTGTTTTATCTTCACAACGTTCAACCGAAACAGAGCTTACTGCTATGCAACTTGAAAGAAACTGTGAAGATTGTTATAAAGCTGAATATATGAAGTCTCATATAGCACAAGAGTATATTGGAATTATTTCATCTCTTACTTCACAAGGAATTTATGTAGAACTTGATAACACTGTAGAGGGGTTAATTAGAACTGACTCACTGCCGGACGGTAACTACACATTTAACGAGCCACTTGAATACAAAAACACAAAAACTCAAAAGACATACCGTATTGGTGACACATTAAAAGTTAAGTGCGTAAAAGCAGACGTTAATTCCGGAAATATTGACTTTGCTATTGTTTTATAAAATATTACTACTAAATTAAACATGATTTAAAAGCTACGTATCAACAAATGATACGTAGCTTTTTTAAAAAAGTTTATCTTTAGCTGAACAAAGTTAGTTATAATAACATAATATAATATAGGACTCACACACAAGATGATGGATTCAAAAGCAAAGTGACTTATCAGTTTTGTTTATTTTTTATCAAAGACAAAACGTCCAGTTATTTTGCTAATAATATATTATGGAGGTTTTACCTTGAAAGAGCAACCGGTTTCAATCGAAATTTTTACTTCAC
>JAVWHI010000161.1:0-2308 GCA_036640155.1 Oscillospiraceae bacterium
CGTACATAATGATACAGGCTCTAGAGTAGTTGCATTCGGGCGCATCATATTTTATTATAGCGGCACTGTTTTGCATGTGAATATACTTAAAGGTTTTACCGTCATTTTTAAGCTTTAAAACACAGTTATTAAACGTTTGCATTTGCATTTGCGTGTAGATTATTGACTCTTCGTCGTTTGTGTCAGCACTCGATAAATGTGTAAAAATCCCAACAAAGTCAAGGCATTCTAGACCTAGCGTGCTTTTAATAAGAGCGTACTCATCGTCAGTGCTTGAACAAAAACCAATTCTACTCATACCGGTGTCAAGTTTTAGATGGGCTTTAATTTTAAGCGAATGCTCACGACAAAAGTCGTTTAAGGAAACTGCATATTCGCTTGAAAAAACAGTTTGGTGGATATTAAACTCCATTAAAGTTTTTGCACTAGTTATAGGCGTGAATCCCAGCACCAAAATGTTGCACTCTTTATTAAACTTTCTTATGCACAGTGCCTCATCTAGATTTGAAACCGCAAAAAAGTTTATACCGGCGGCACTTAACTCGTTTACAATCATTTTGTCACCATGCCCGTAAGCGTCCGCTTTAACTACAGCCATAATACTTGTTTTGTTTTTTGTAGAATTAAGTAGTAACTGAGTGTTATATTGTAATGAATCGAGATTAATTTCTGCCCAGGTTCTTCTTAAAAAAGTGTACATATTTTATTCTCCTAAAAAATAATTAACTGTGAAAAAATGAAAAATTTTAAATAAAGTGAAATTAGTACTACCAGTTTTGTAAAAAATAATGTATAATAAAAACATTGTAGGTTTTAATTTGTTTATGTGGCTTTACGTTTAGTTTTTTTTAAGGTTTTTCTCAAAAAAAAGACTGCAAATAAATGTAAGGGTAATTTTTAAGTAAATAACATCAGCAAAATTTACCTATAAGGCACAGTATTTTGAAGTCACTATAACATTTAATTTGGAGGTAGACAAAAAATGGGGAAAAGTGTATGTTTTACAGGACATCGCCCTGGAAAGTTAGCGGTGCCATATGATGAAAATTGCACAGCGATTAAGTACATCAAGAGTAAACTTAGCGAAGAAATTCAACTTGCAATCAATGACGGATACACGGTTTTTTACACAGGTATGGCAGCAGGGGTAGATATAATTGCAGCTGAAATAGTCCTAGAGTATCAAAAGAAGTACACCGATTTAGAACTATTGTGCATCATTCCATTTCATGCTCAGTACAGTGCGTTAAAAGAAAACATGTGGCGAGTTCGTTATAAAAACATCATAGCACATGAAACTAAGCACATTATTTTAAGTGAAGACTATTACGACGGTTGTTTTTTAGATAGAAACAGATATATGGTCGATAATACTTCAAGAGTAATAGCAGTTTGGAACGGACAATCTTCTGGAACATCATCGACAGTAAGGTATGGACAAAGAACAGGTAGAGAAGTTAAAATTATATCCATTTAATTTTTTTTAAATTCGCTACTTATATTTTATATCGTTACAGGGTAAAAATCAACTGTAAACCGGCAAGAAAAATAAAAAGTTATTAGTAAAGTGACAAGCTTATTCTACACTTAGTTTTATTGGTAGTAAAATGTAAAAAAATGTTTTCAACGCTCTCAACAGAGTTTTCAACATTAAAAAGGCTGTAAAACGTTTAAAACAGGGGATTGTTCTAATGTTTTCAACGTACTCAACATAGTTTTCAACATTTTAGGTCAATACACAGTGTATATTTATAAATTGTCATTTTGCGAAGTGGCTTTTATTTTTTCTTGTTTTTTCAGTCTTAGGGCTAAAAAAAAGTCGGAAAGAAGACCGGCGCACTCTTTTTTGCACACATTTCTAATTATAAGAGGCTTGTGGTTAAAGTGAAATTCGTTAAAGTCAGCGACAGAGCCACAGCACCCCGCTTTTTCATCAGACGTGCCAAAACACACGGTGTCAATTCTAGAATTAATTATAGCGCCCATGCACATAGGACATGGCTCGAGGGTGACGTAAAGCGTACAGCCACATAGCCGCCACGACCCTAAATTTTCACATGCTTTATTAATAGCGAGAATTTCGGCGTGGGCGAGTGAATTATTTTTGCATTCACGGGCGTTGTGAGCAGCACTAACTACTTTTTCATCTTTAACTATAACGCACCCAATTGGCACTTCGTTTTTTTCTTGTGCTTTTTTGGCCTCTTTTAAGGCAAGCAACATAAACTGTTCGTGACTAGCTTTCATTTTTGACCCCTTTTTTAGCTCTGTTTTTAATTAGAGTGAAGACGGTAGTCATAATAATAGT
>JAVWHI010000161.1:2318-2782 GCA_036640155.1 Oscillospiraceae bacterium
CTTTCGCCACAAGACCCGCCACCCCCAGTTCCGCTACGGCCTGCCCCTGATGCTGTCGGGGCACTGTCTGCTGCTACTGTGGGTTTTTCGGTAAAATAAAAGGGCGCTGCATGATATGCAGCGCCCCTTTTTTAGCTCTTTTTTTAATTATAGTGAAGACGGTTGTCATAATAATAGTGCCAATCACAACGCCGGTAAAGTCGACAAAAACGTCTCTTACATCGCTACCTCTACCCGGTACAAACAACTGAATAGCCTCGTCAGTAAGAGCTACCATAACGCCTATAAATAAAACCGTGATGAAAAAGTGCGTAGGCTTTTTTAAAGGAGCAAAAAAGTAAAAAGCGAGCATTAAAAGCACCGCTAAGACTGCAAATTCTGTACCATGTGCGAATTTACGCACGATAAAAGAGGCAGTGTCGGTATCGATATTAATGCGAAAAAAGCTTAAAATGGACTCTAAA
>JAVWHI010000162.1:0-2765 GCA_036640155.1 Oscillospiraceae bacterium
CTAGAGCCGGTATCATTATGTACGGTATTTCACCGAGTGAGCAGATGAGCGATTTAGGCTTTTTACCGGTCATGTCGATAAAAAGTGTTGTTTCTATGGTAAAAACCATAAAAGCCGGCACTGCGGTTTCGTATGGTAGAAACTTTGTCGCTAAAACTGACATGAAAGTCGCTACTGTGCCTATCGGCTACGCTGACGGCTACTCTAGACTTTTATCTAATAAAGGTAAAATGATTGTTAATGGCACGCTAGTAAGCATTATCGGCAACGTTTGTATGGATCAAGTTATGCTCGACGTTAGTGAAGTAAATGGCGTTAAACAAGGCGATATCGTCACTATTTTAGGCAGTGACGGTGGGCTTATTATAACCGCTGACGATATCGCTCGTGAAATAGGAACTATAGGTTATGAAATTGTGTGTGTAGTCGGCAGGCGAGTTCCTAGAATTTACATTAAAAACTCGAAAACAGTCGAGGTTGTGGATTATATTTTAGACTCACCAACAGTCTAAACTTTACTGTGCTACACCTAAACTTGCAAGCTTTCTTTTATCGTACGTGCGCCTTTCCTTCACTTCTATCTAGCGTTTGCGGTGTTAATAGTGTAATTGTTGACTTAACTCCAATAGCGCTTATAATGTCGGTTTTAAGCTTGTTTTTAACGCCCTCTATCACTTCTTTAGATTGCAACGATAAACTTTTTGACATTTCAATTTGTATTTCAAGTGTATCAATCATATTAACTCTATCCACAATGATTTTATAGTAAGGCTCGACTAAGTTAGAGCTATTTAGTATTGCAGTTTCTATTTGAGACGGGAAAACATTCGCTCCTCTAATAATAATCATGTCGTCATTTCGTCCTAGTATTCTATCAATTTTAACATTAGTGCGTCCACAACTGCACTTATCGTATTTAAGTGACGTTATATCACGAGTTCTATACCGAATTAGTGGCATTCCCTCTTTTGTAAGCGTTGTGAAAACTAGCTCCCCTTTTGTTCCATCTTTAACTTTTTCTTGCGTGACACTGTCAATAATTTCGGGTAAGAAGTAGTCTTCATTTATGTGCGTACCGTTTTTTTCACAGCACTCCATTCCAACGCCAGGTCCACAAATTTCTGATAGTCCATAAATATCATATGCGTTTATGTTAAGCCTTTTTTCAATTTCTTCACGCATTTCGTTTGTCCATGGCTCTGCACCAAAAACACCTGCTTTAAGATTGAAGTCTTTTATATCCATACCTAACCGGTCAATTTCATCTGCTAAAAATAGTGCGTATGACGGAGTACAACACAAAATATCAGCACCAAAGTCTTTTAATAAACTTAGTTGACGTGCAGTGTTTCCAGCACTAGCAGGCACTACCGAGGCACCTAGTCGTTCAGCACCGTAATGAGCGCCTAGCCCCCCTGTGAATAGTCCATAACCATACGCTATATGAATTGTCGAGTTTTTTGTAGCACCTGCCATAGTTAAACTTCTTGCCATGCACTCACTCCACATATCAATGTCATTTTGTGTGTACCCTGCTACTGTAAGTTTTCCGGTGGTGCCACTAGAGGCATGAAGTCGCACAATTTCAGACTTATCTCGTGCTAATGCACCGAATGGGTACGCATCACGCAAGTCCTTTTTAGTTGTGAATGGTAGTAGACTTATATCTTCTATACCATGGATATCGGTGGGTTTAAGACCTAGTGCGTCCATTTTTTTGCGGTAGTAGCCCACATTTTCGTATGTGTATGCTACTATTTTTTTAAGCCTTTTTGATTGAAATGCTGTCATTTCTTGCCTTGTAATTGTTTCATAATTTACACCGTGTGTCATTATTATTTCCCCTTTAATTTTATTTTTTTGTAAAAGTTTTTTCTACAAATTTAACGCTTTTGCAAAAACTCATTGTCTTTTTTAAAAAAACAATTATATATAAAAAACGCCTTTTTCGACTGAGTTAATCGAAAAAGGCGTTTTATATCAAAACTTTTTCGCAACTCAATTAAGCCTTGTAGTAAATACAAAGCTAAAAAAGAATGCGAAATTTTGTGACTGGATATTATTTTTCATGATGGTTTTCTCCTTATAAAAATATAAAAAATCTCCCGGCAGGCATACTATGCTTACCGAGAGATAATAATTTTAATTTTAATTAAAAACTATTTTCGGCATAGCAAATTTTCTTTATTAAAAAACTTAATAAAGCTAAAAAAGCTATTAAAAAAAATAGTAGAATAATTCATGATGTTTTTTCTCCAAAAAAGTTGTACTAAATAAATGATGTTTACATTATAGTCCTAATTATTTTGCTTGTCAAGTAAAATATTAAAATTAATTTTACTCTCCCGGAATACTTCACCCCATTTTTGATAATACTACTTACTAGACTAATTAAAAAGCATAGGTGCTTTTTTTAAGTCACATGCCACAAAAAGCGGCAGAATGGAGTAACATTATGGATAATGAGCAAGATAAAAACGTATTACACGGGAATTTAGCTGAAATTGACCCCGAAAAGGACGTTATAAGCGTTTATCAAACGATAACACTAACTTCTAAAATGCCTCAAGTCGGCAACAAAGTACCTACTATTTTAGAAGAAAACGTTATCGCCTCAAAAGAGTTCGTTGATCAAAATCACAAGTAAAATACGCCCACTTTAGCTTAAATGACACTTTTTCCGTCGATATACACATATTTTGGCTTTGATATAGGGTTTAAAGGGTCGTCCTCAAAAACGACAAAGTCGGCATCTTTACCTACTT
>JAVWHI010000163.1:0-2726 GCA_036640155.1 Oscillospiraceae bacterium
TACTGCCGACTTAATAAAAATCAATAAATCAGTATCAGAAATGACAAATTCAGTTGCGCAACTAGAAATGGTTTTACAAACAAAACTAGAGTTGTTTGAAGATAATTTATTGTGTGATGGGTAAAAAACTCTTATTTATAACTAAAAGATGGCGTAACTCCAAAAAGGAGTTACGCCATCAACTGAATAATAAAGCTTTTTTGCTACTTATACACTACACCTTACTACATGAATCGAGTTTGCAAATAACAAGATAGCGTTCTTGTGCAGGTCCGCTATAAACAAAAGGGTAGCATGTTACTAAAGTAAGGTAAGGGCTATCATAATCTTTATTTATAAAAGCCGACTGTGGTGAGCATACCAAGGTTTTTTGTACAAGATAGATGTATTCATAATGCTTTGTTCTAATAATAACTTTATTGCCGATTTTAATATTTTTCAAGCAGCGAAAAGAAGAATCTCTGTGTCCATAAATAACACAGTTGCCTGTCTTGCCGATATCAGCACTTTCTGACGCTCGTGCAACGCCTAACTGCAAATGATAGTTTGTAAGTCCATCATATAAAGCATATTGATGCTCTTTAGGCGAAAAAACAGACATTATAGCCTCCCCCACCGTTTGCTCCTGCTCGTTTTGCGTATCAGTGTCTTGCTTTTTATTCGTATCTTGTAAAATACGCTGTGTGTCTTTTAAGCCATCATCTATCATTTTTTCAGTGTCATATAAAATATAAACGCCTTTAAAAATTAAGATAAGTGCTACCACTGTCATTATGATTAAAACTATTATCGCTGTTTTTTTTATTAGTTTTTTCATTTATTTTTGCGTTTTTTAGCTATTAATACTGCTAGCCAACCTAATGTACAAACGCCTATTAAAGCAGTTCCGACAATTAAGATTGTAGCATAGTTACCGGCAGTAGGAACTCCTCTAGTATTAAAAAATTCCACTACTGTCGTCTTACCATATTCAATTACTACACTCTTTACTGTAGGGTCAATAAGATACCCTGCTGGTACTTTTGTTTCTTTTACATAATAAGTACCGGGTTTAAGTAAGTCAATAACTGACGGAGCGTTTGCTAAACTAGTAGTAGTAGCTACAGCGTTAGCTAAGTTTACATCACTGTAAACTGTAAATTCAGCTCCTGCTAACTGCTCTTTACTTACAGCGTCATATTTTAAAATGTGCATAGTACCACGTATAATGTTATTAGTAAACTTCACTTGCGAAGTCTTTCCTAATAACAAGGTTACAGTTACTGGGTTAGGGTCTTTTACATAGCCGGCAGGTGCCTCGGTTTCAACGACCGTGTACTCTCCAGCTGTTAGGTTTCCTTGTAGAAAAATACCGCTTGAATTTGTAGTTAAATTACTATATAGCGGTGCTTTTGTTATGTCTGTGCCTGCATATATGCTAAACTTAGCACCTGCTACTGGCACATTATCTTCGTCAACTTTAAGTATTTTAATTAAAGAATAAGGTGTGTTTTTAATAGTAAGTTCAGTAACGCCTGTTCCAACTGAAACAGTAATAGGATCGGTGATTGGCATATAATTAATCGGCGCTGCTGTTTCTTTTATATACCATGTGCCAATAGGGATTCCACTTTTTTGAGCAATTCCCTCCCCATTAGTTGTTATTTTATAGTTTGGAACGTCAAACGTTTTACTTTGTGAAATTAAAAACTCTACACCTGCTAATGGCAACGAGGTTGCAGAGTCGATTTTTTTGATTTTTATGCCATTATCAGCAGGCGGTGGAATTAGCTCGTAGTAAAAAGTTGCTGTTTTGGGTAAGAGCGTGAAAATTCCTGAAGAGTTTGTGGTGTTACCAATACATCTATAGCCTTTATAGGTCAAATCACGTGCGCCAAGACCGTATAGCTCTCCTAAACCGGCTTCTACAACTTGCTCTTGAAAAAGCTCCTTATTCGTTGACTTTTCAACATATTTAGCGGTTACACTGTGCTTATTCCCATCAGGTTTTAACTCTGTTCCATCATTTTGCTTAAAAAAGAATGAGGCTGTT
This sequence comes from Oscillospiraceae bacterium, assembly GCA_036640155.1. Classification (GTDB taxonomy): domain Bacteria; phylum Bacillota; class Clostridia; order Oscillospirales; family Ruminococcaceae; genus JAVWHI01. Next base: position 2,033 of record JAVWHI010000163.1, read on the forward strand.
TGTTCAGCTAGAGTAAAGTAGCCTGAAGTGTTTTCTGAAGTGCTAAGACAGGTGTATCCGGGATAATGCCTCACACTTTCAGCGTAATGCGCACCCACTTGACCCGTTAAAGGTGGGAGTGTACTAAGCGTTTTTCCTGTACTTTGCTCCACATATATAATGTTTACTTTGCAAGTCGGCGCCGGTGAAGAAGTTAGTGCTAAAGCAGGAACGCCAATAGGAAGAATAAATAAAACTGCTAAAAAAACTGCGAAATATAATTTTATATATTTCAATAAATAACCTTCTTTCTGTGTGTGTTTTTCGGAGGTACCCCCCGAGCGTGCTATCACACTCGTGCTTTTAAAATGATAGCTAATTAACTTTATCATCAGCACTAAGTATATGATAAAGTGCAAAATAATATGTACTTTTACTTTTTTACTTTGCTCTTTATCATATGATGGGTTTCTTTTTTGTGTGTTAAATGCAGGTTTTTTTAGGGTGTACTTAAAAGCCATAAAAAAATAAGCAGTGTCACTTTAAAATAAAGTGACACTGCTTAGATTAATTTTATTAAATTTTATTTACTACTTTAAAAAGGCAGAAAATATTAAAAAAAACTATTAATATCCAGATTAAAACAATCGGAATCGCAAAGTACCATTTTTTTGTTTTTTTATTTTCCCACATACCTTGCGACTTTTTTCGGCAC
>JAVWHI010000164.1:0-2694 GCA_036640155.1 Oscillospiraceae bacterium
TAAACGGTTTCACAACATAGTCGTCCGCACCAAATTCAAACCCTAAAATTTTATCATATTCTTCCGCCTTAGCAGTAAGCATTACAATCGGCACTAAAGAAAACTTTCTTATTTCACGAAGTGCAGCAATTCCATCTAAAAACGGCATCATTACGTCCATAATAATTAAATCATATTCGCATTTTTTAGCTTTTTCCACCGCTTCTTGACCATTGGTTGCCTCGTCACATTCAAAAGAATCAAATTCTAAATACTGCTTTATTATATCCCTGATACCCATTTCGTCATCTGCAACCAATATCTTGCTCATAGTGTTTCCTCCTCACTGCATACTCCTGAATATATATCAGACTTTTTGTGTCCGCTTTGTTTTGCTATAATTTTAGCGGCTTGTGTTGCTTTTTCTCCGTCTTTTATAAGCTTTATTGCCATACTTACCGCTTCATCTATGCTTATTTCTTCTTCTTTTGGTACAGCAGCACCTTCTACTATTAGCACAAATTCCCCTTTAGGCTTAGTTTGCTCATAATACTTTATAGCGTCATCTATAGTAAAATGTAATACCTGCTCATAAATTTTAGTTAATTCACGAGCTAAAGCAATGTTGCGATTTCCAAAGTACTTTTTCATATCGGTCAAAGTCGATACTAGTTTGTGCGGTGCTTCGTAAAAAATCATCGTTCGCATTTCTTTTTCAAGCGACTTTAAATGGTCAATTCTACTTGATTTATTTGTGCTTAAAAATCCTTCAAACGTAAATCTTGATGTGCTAAAGCCACTCAAACAAAGTCCTGAAATAACAGCACTGGGTCCCGGTATTATTTTTATCTCAATTCCATTTTCAATGCAAAGACGCACTAAATCTTCCCCAGGGTCTGAAATGCAAGGCATTCCAGCATCTGAAACTATTGCACAGCTTTCCCCTCTTATAATTCTTGAAATTATATATTCTCCACGCTCTTTTATTGTATGTTCATAATAGCTTATCATTGGCTTTTTTATTTCAAAATGATTGAGAAGCTTTAATGTAACTCGTGTGTCTTCAGCAGCAATAAAGTCAACTTGCTTTAGCGTTTCAATTGCCCTATAACTCATGTCCTGCAAGTTTCCAATTGGCGTTCCGACTACGTATAGTCCTTTCATATCATACCTCATTTAATTGTTGTTATCGTGTATTAGTCAAGCTTGCTATATATCCTTTTTATTTCCGGTGTCAACTCACCGCTTTTATCGTACATTGTGAGTGTTGGCAGTACTTTCATGAATGGTTTACTGCCTTTTTTACCTTCGATTAAAAATAACCATGGCGCAGCACCGTCACATTTTGCAACAAAGCGTAGCAGTTTAGGCTCTATGTTAGCGTTTTTCATGCTTGTAATAACGTCAGCAAGACGCTCCGGACGTTGACAAAAGCAAAGTCTTCCACCATATTTTAACATAGTCGAGGCTGTTTTGCAAATGTCATCTATCGTGCAAAGAACTTCATGACGTGCAATCTGTTGGGCAGACATTTGACTAAGTATTCCTGAATTTTCAGCTTTATATGGTGGGTTACACGTAATCAAATCAAACTCTGATTTTTCGTCAATAAATAAGTCTTTCAAGTCAGCACATATTGGCACAATTTCTGATTGTATCACGGATTTTTCAAGGCTTAAATTAAACTGCTCTATCGCTTCTGGTTGAATATCAACTCCGTAAATTTTTTTAGGTACAAACCGTTTAGCCATTATTAGCGGAATAATTCCACAGCCTGTCCCTAAATCACATACAAGGTCTTTTTTTCTAGGTGATGCAAAGTCAGAAAGCAAAAATGCGTCTGTTCCAAATCTATGTTCTTTACTTACACACACAACAATATTTTCATCTAACTTTTCATATGTTAATTGTTCATTAATGGGTAATTACCCTCTTTCTATTTTTTGGTTTTATCCGTGAATAATTTTGCCTTTTCCTTGTTGAAAAAAGCAATTAACTTTTCATTAAATATTATTCCTAAAATACCGACAATGCCAATTATTATAAATACAATCAAGCTCTGTCCTATTCTGCCTTGTCCTAACGAAGAGCCTGCAAATGTTGAAGAAATAATTGACGGAATCCTTGCAACAGCTATTATAATAAAAAGACGAAATGGCTTTATTGGCGTGAATGGCATTACATATGTCAATAAATCTTTTGGCGTCCCGGGTATGAAAAACAAAATAAATGTGATTATCTCTAGCTTTTTGGCGTTATGTAAAAACTTATACTTTGCAAGTTTTTCTCCGTCAACCATTTTTTTTGCAAAAGATGCGCCTAAAAGTTTAACAAGATAGTAAATTGTTATAGTACCAATAAGCATTCCGACCGTGCATATTAAATAGCCGCCAATTGTTCCATATAAAATACCACTCACAACTTCAACAACTTCACCCGGTATAACCGCTATTACTACCTGCACTACCTGCATTGCCAACAAAATAAGTACACCAATAATTCCTTTTGCGTGAATGTAATTTTTAAAAGTCTCACGCACTTGTTCGTCTTTTAAAGAAACAATATATGGAAATACCCATATTGTAATCAGAGCTAACAAGATTCCTAGAACACAAATTAGAACAATTTTTGCGATGTCACCTTTTGATTTACCCGACTTTTTATTATTCATAATAATCCCCATTCATCCGCTTGTTTACTTTTTTTGGATGCAAA
>JAVWHI010000165.1:0-1808 GCA_036640155.1 Oscillospiraceae bacterium
AAACTAACTCCTCTACGAGTTTTTCGTCGCTATCTGCACTAATAGACGAAGAATCCACTAAGGTTGGTGCTACTGCTTGTGAGCCAAAAACCGGTATAGTTTTAACACTAAACAAGTACTGTTCTTGTTCGTTTATTAATTTAACTGGATAACGTGGAGTGTCTTTTTCAAGCGGTGTTGTTAAAAACGATAACAAAAGCCAATCGGCAAAGGAATTAGATGTATAAACATCATACGGTGATGGGCAAGAAATTCCATTCGTTTGAGCGTTAATTTTACTAATTTTTGTTTGAGCATCGGTAAAAGTCATAACCATTATTAGTTTTTCTCTTGCTCTTGTCATTGCAACATATAAAACTCTCATTTCTTCTGCGATTGTTTCTTTTTCAGTAGCTAATTTAATCGCATTAAAAGAAAGACTAGTGTATTCTTTTAACTGCTCTGCTTCACGAATTTTCATTGAAAAGCCTAAGTTTGAATTGAGCTGAAAGCTTTTATTTAAGTCTTGTTTATTAAAACTTTTGGCACAGTCTGCAACTATACAAATTGGAAACTCCAAACCTTTTGAAGCGTGTATTGACATTATTTTTACTACATTTGAGTTTTGGGCGAGTGTGTTTGCACTTAAAAAGTCGTCGTTTTTTTCAATTACTCTATCAATATATCTAATAAAACCATATAGGCCCGAATGTTCAGATTGCTCATACTGATTTGCATAGCTTAAAAAAAGTTTTAGATTTGCACTACTTTGGTCTTCTTGGAACATAGCCTCAACCATTGAGATAAAATCAGTTTGCTCATATATTTTTTGTATCATTCTGTCAGCCGGCAAAACGCTACTGAGTGTTCGTAACTCGTCAAGAGTTTTTAAAAAAGTGGTAGCATCTTCATCGCCTAAATTTGCCGCTTGTGATAAGTTTAAATATAATGGTTGGTTTTTGTTTATTAAACGTATTTGCGTAATTTTATCTGCACTAAATCCGAACATAGGTGACATTAACACACAAAGTAGAGCCACGTCTTTTAGTGGATTATCAATTATACGCAAAAGATTTAGCATTACAGAAATTTCGTAAGAAGTGAAATAGCCTTGACTAACATCACACCATGATGGAACATTAAATTCTTTAAATTTTTCAAGATACACCTGTGCTTTAGAAGCTTTAGAACGCAAAAGCACTGCAAAATCGCTGTACTTGCATGGGCGCATAGTGTCGCCATCACTAACCATGTACTGATTAACTACCATATCATTTATAAGTTTAGCAATGTACCTAGCCTCGCACTCTGTTTTATCTTCGTGCAAAGTTTTATCGTAATCTATTATATGAAGCTCTGCACCTGCATCTTTATTCTCGTCAAAAATAGCACTCGCTACAAGTCGCTCATCTTGGTCGTATTCAATTTCGCCCATGTCCTTTTGCATAATTTGCGAAAAAACTAAGTTTATCGTGCTTGTAAGTTCGGGTCTACTTCTAAAGTTATTACCTAAAATTATTTTTTCCTTAGAAAGGTTATTGTGTGTCATTTTATTATAATATTTAAACGTCTCTTTTTTTTCTATAAATATTTGTGGCATAGCCTTTCTGAATCTATATATACTTTGTTTTATGTCTCCAACCATAAATATATTTGTTTCGTCACGTGAAAGCATTTTAAATATCAAATTTTGCACTTCATTTATATCCTGACACTCGTCAATCATGATTTCAACATATGATTGTGATAGTTCTTTAGCAATTTCAGTTTGTTTGTTTTGAGAGTTTTCATGCACAACTAATAACTTAAGTGCATAGTGTTCAAGATCA
>JAVWHI010000165.1:1818-2519 GCA_036640155.1 Oscillospiraceae bacterium
CAGCATAATCGATTATATTTTTATCTTTCTTTTTTTCTTCTATCTTTTCATAAACTTCTCGTACAAGACAAAATAGCAAACTTATTTTAGGATATAAAAGTTCATTATCTTGTGCAAATTCATCACATGTAATGTTAATATACTGTTTTTTTATAGTTTCAACTATGTCATTAGCATCACTGCGAAGTGCTTTTATTTTTACAAGCAATGAAACGTCTTCAAAGCCACGAATCGATGAAAGACGGACTTTTTCATATGAATTTAAAATGCTTACTGTTTTGTCCCAGTTGTCCGCTGTTAAAGATAATTTTGCTTGTTCAATTTGCGAAAAATCACTATATAACGCCGGTGAGTATTTTGGGTAAACAACTTTATCTTCTTGTGAAAGCTCAATAGCGGCATTTAAAAGCTCACACGCCTTTTCAAAAGCAAACAAACAGTGCGACTTTATTAATTTATACCATTTTGTTTGTGTTAAGTTATTGCAGTTATCATAGGCTTTTAATGAGTAGTCTAAAAACTCAAGAGGATATGGAAACGAGCGTATAAAATCGTAAATTGAGACTATCATGTTTGATAAAGGCTTGTCGTCTTTATCACATGTAAATTCAAAAAGGCTTAAAAACTCCTCGCTTTTTTGCTCAAAATGTTGTTCTAAAACCTCATTTACTGCATCGTTTTGTAGCACTAAAAGTTGAGAC
>JAVWHI010000166.1:0-2474 GCA_036640155.1 Oscillospiraceae bacterium
AAACAATGCTTGCCACAGATGGCGGAAGGGATTTTGAAAATCCTGCAAATGCACAAATACATCGTGAAACAACTGCAGTAGAAATTTTACGTGACACTGATGGTGCTGTTGACGTTTTCATTGCAGGTGTTGGAACTGGCGGAACAATAACAGGAGTTGGCGAAGTATTAAAAGCTCACATTCCAAATGTAAAAATCATTGCAGTTGAGCCACTCACTAGTGCTGTTTTATCCGGTGAAAAACCGGGTCCTCATAAGCTACAAGGAATCGGTGCTGGATTTATTCCAAAAGTACTAAACACAAAAGTTTACGATGAAATAATAAAAGTTAGCAATGAAGATGCTTTTAAAGCAGCAAACATGCTTGCTAAATCAGATGGCGTATTAGTTGGAATATCCTCCGGTGCTGTTTTGCACGCAGCAACAGTAATTGCTAATAAAGAGGAATACTTCGGCAAAAACATTGTTGTTTTGTTTCCGGACACAGGCGAAAGATATCTTTCCACTGACTTGTTTAACTAAATCGCAAATTAAATAATATAAGTAAATTCAGTTTGCTTTTCTATTTCTTTGTCTGCTAAGTCTTTAAGCGTTATATTGTCAATTACTCCATCTATTGCGTTTTTTAATTTTTCCCAAACTTCAAGTGTTGTACAATGTTGTCTTCGCTCACACGCATCATTTTTATCCAAGCAGTCAACCGGCGACATTGACCCTTCAACTACTCGTAAAACATCTCCAACAGTGATTTGTTGCGGCTCACGACTTAAAGCGTATCCACCTTGTGCGCCACGTACACCTTTTACAAGGTTACCCCGGTGCAATTGCATTATGATTTGTTCGAGATATTTACCTGATATATTTTCTTTTTTAGATATATCTTTAAGCGATACTAGTTTTACATCATAAAATATTGCAAGATCAATCATGAGCCTTAATCCATATCTTCCTTTTGTTGATACCTTCATTGCTTCTCCTCCACACTAGGCATAGTCTTATTTTATATATTATTATAGCATATCATAGTATTTTAATCAACTATTCTTTAGTATGAATTAAAAACGTTTGCTTTTCATTTCAAACGACAAAGTAATATTACCGAAAATCATTTAAAATTATTAAATAAATTTAGGAGCTTATTAGTATGATTAGAGAAATTCAAGATGAAATAATTAAACTCAAAAAGGAAAAGAACATTAAAATTTTAGCACATAGTTATCAATCGACAGACATTCTTGAAATTGCAGACTGCAAGGGCGATAGTTACGCACTAAGCCTTACAGCACGTGAGCTTGTGTGTGACACGATTATAATGTGCGGTGTTCGTTTCATGGCAGAAACCGTTAAAATGCTATCGCCTGAAAAAAAAGTTATTCTTCCTGTTAGCAGTGCTACATGTCCTATGGCTGAGCAAATTTCGCCTGCACAAGTAACTGAATTTAAAAAACAAAATCCGAATTTTAAGGTAGTTGCTTACATCAATACTACCGCTGACTTAAAAGCAGTTTGCGACGTTTGTGTTACTTCCTCGAGTGCATTAAAAATAGTAAAAAACATCAAGGAAAAAGATATCCTTTTTATACCTGATAAAAACCTCGGTAGTTATATAAAAGAAAATCTGCCAGAAAAAAATATTGTTTTGTGGAACGGCTATTGTCCTGTACACAACATAGTTACAGTTGATGAGTGTAAAGATGCTAAAAAGCTTCATCCAAACGCTAAAATTTTAATGCACCCTGAACTTCCTGAAGAAGTTTTGTCTTTTGCTGACATTGTTGGCTCAACTTCTGCTATTATAAATTATGCACTTAACACTGACCAAGAATGTATTATAGGAACTGAAAAAAGCATTTGTGACTATCTTAACGTAATAAAACCCAGTGGTAAATTTTATCCTCTTTCAAAAAACCTTATTTGTCCTGATATGAGAATAACAACGATTTCAGACGTTTTAAAAGCTGTGCAAGGAGTAGCTGGCGAAGAAATAATTATGACTCCCGAACTTATAGAAAACGCAAAAAAACCAATTGATGAAATGATTCGATTGGGAGAATAAAATTAGAGCGAAGGAATATTATTCCTTCGCTCTAATTTTATTCATCTATTATTACATCGTCTCGTGTTACTATTTTTATCCAATTAACACCTTTTAATCTAGCCATACACATTATAACCTTAACAGGTTCGTCTATTTTCATACATAGAAAGACAACTGCAACCGGTAACTTAAAGACAAACGCTGATAAAAGTGCTAATGGTACTCCAACGCCCCAAAGTGCCATTGCCTCCGACCAAAATGCAAACTTCGCATCTCCGCCACCACGTAAAATACCTACGATGGATATTGCGGCAATTGATATAAATATTCCTATGAATGCCAAAACAGACATGAGCTGTCGTGCAATTTCCTTTGTCTCATCTGCTACTTTATAAAAATCAATTGCTACATCTTTTACTAACAATATTGAAATACAA
>JAVWHI010000167.1:0-2458 GCA_036640155.1 Oscillospiraceae bacterium
CCCTCACACCGAAGTACTGGCTCCTAAGACCAGCGCGTCTGCCATTCCGCCACTCCCGCATATCTATCGCTTTCAAATATCACTTTTATATTATAGCAGTTGTTTGCTGGTTTGTCAATACATATTTTCATAGTTTTTAATAGACTTTGCAATAAATTTAACTAGTCAAATGCCACGCACGGTTAATAAAGGAATTGTGCGTTTTTATTTTACAATTAACACTAAAAAACTTCATTTGATTTTCGCAAGATTTTGTTATAATAAAAGGAAGTTTTATAAGCCTGTAAGATTATATTTTAGTTTAATTTAATGTTATATGGGACATAGGAAAGTGGGAAACAAAAATGATACCGTTGATTTTACGTTGGATTGCCACCATTGGGTTGGCATTTTTATTAGGCAAACTAGTCTCTAAATTTAAACTGCCATCAATTTTAGGGTGGTTACTAGCAGGCATGATTTTAGGGCCACATGCACTGAATTTAATGCCGCAGTTGTTACTAGACGCAAGATGGTATCAGTCGGGAGTTCATGTACTCGAATGTGCAGTAGGGCTAATGATAGGCACAGAACTCGTGTGGAGAAGAATGAAGCAGTACGGAAAGTCGCTCATTATTACAACACTTACGCAATCACTTGGAACGTTTGTAGTTGTATCAGCGGTGTTTTCGGTAGTCTTTTATTTTGTTGGAATACCTATTTACCTAGCTTTTTTGTTCGGAGGAATTGCATTAGCAACAGCTCCGGCTCCGGCACTTTCTATTGTTCGTGAATTTAAAACAGATGGACCGGTTACAAAGGCTTTGATTCCAATGGCAGCACTCGACGACATAGTGGGCGTTGTGGTGTTTTTCACGACAGTAGCTATTGTTGCAAGAAATGTTTCGGGTGGAAATTTACCGCTTTATATGATTCCGGTAATGATTTTACTACCATTGTTAATAGGCGTCGTGACTGGAATACCTACCGGGTTTATTCTTAAAAAGAAACGTTCAAAAGCAGTTAATCTGGTGGTTTTAATTATTATGATTATAGTCACATCAGCAATTGGTTTTCTTTGCAATACTTATCTAATGCCGGCACCAGTGTTGAACTTTATGCTAATGGGTATGGCGTTTTCAGCTACATTTTCCAACATTGTTTCGCAAGAACGCTTAGAGGATATTACAACTGATTTCAACCCTGTACTAGGCGTTTCTATGATTTTTGTAATTCTAAACCTTGGCGCACCTCTTGATTACCACGCAATTTTGGGCGCAGGAGTTTATACATTTATTTACATTATTACACGTGCAATTGGAAAATATTTTGGCGCACGGGTTGGTGCGAAGGCGACGAAAATGCCAAAGACGGTGCAAAAATATCTCGGCTTTACGCTTTTACCGCACTCTGGGGTTTCGTTAGTATTTACGGGAATTGCTGTGTCTGTTTTAGCGTCTCCGGCACCGGAATGTGCAAAAATAATTCAAGGTACAATTGCAGCTGCTGCTATTATAAACGAAATTTTTGCAGTAATAATGGCAAAAAAAGGTTTTGAATGGGCAGGCGAATTTAACAAACAAGGCTCTTAAGAAACGCTAATGACTTTTTTAAAGCACATTTTTTGAAAGAGAAAGCGTATTTGTCTTGCAATTGGAGTTATTTTGTATTATAATAGAAGTATTATACACGGAGGAAAGTTAAATGGATAAAATTATTGTTGAAACCTCGGCTCGTCATTTGCATGTAACAAAAGAGGATTTAGAAACCTTATTTGGCAAAGGTGTGAGCTTATCTAATAAGAAAGACTTGTCGCAACCTGGACAATTTGCAACAAACGAGCGAGTAACTGTTGTAGGACCTAAGGGTGAAATAGCAGGAGTAACAATTTTAGGACCTGAGCGTAGTGCAACACAGATTGAGTTGTCACTTAGTGATGCTAGAAAACTAGGACTTAATGCACCAGTACGTGAGTCGGGCGATATTGAGGGCAGCGCACCATGCAAGTTAGTGGGACCACAAGGAGAAGTAGAGCTAACTAAGGGTGTTATAGCAGCTAAAAGACATATTCATGCAACACCAGAAGAGGCTGCTGAATTAGGAGTTAAAGATAAAGACATAGTTTGGGTAAAAATCGAATCAAAAGAAAGAAAAACGATTTTTGGTGATGTTGTAGTAAGAGTTAGTGATAATTTTTCATTAGCAATGCACGTTGACACTGATGAAGCGAATGCGGCACAAGCTTTTGGACAATGTTATGCACAAATAATTAAGTTATAATTTAAACTTGTATTTTCTCTTCGCTGTAGGGTAAAATAGCGAAGAGAAAAATACAAAAAAATATTAAAAAAAGTATTGACATAACACAAATTATTTGTTATAATATAATCCGTTGCTAGTGATAAATTTAATAATTAGTTTTTGTGCGGGTGTAGTTCAATGGTAGAATTCCAGCCTTCCAAGCTGGTCGCGTGGGTTC
>JAVWHI010000168.1:0-2409 GCA_036640155.1 Oscillospiraceae bacterium
TACCCCTCTTGTCAACACTTTTTTTCATCTTTTTTAATCTTTTTTTCGGTTTCTTACGATTCTAGCGGTTTTAATGCTTTTTAATGCAAAACCGTCACAGACAAGCTTGTCTGTGACGGTTTTATAACATATGATAATGATTAAGGGTATATAAGCAAATTCTATGCTTATTCAGCAAATCCAGACTCTACTAGTTCTGCTAAGCTATCTGCAACAGTTTGCTCATCAGCGCCATCAGCGATAATCCTAATTGGTGTGCCGCCAACAATACCTAATGATAAAACTCCTAGCAAGCTTTTTGCATTAACTCGTCTTTCTTCTCTTTCAATCCAAACGGATGACACGAATTCATTTGCCTTTTGTATAAAGAACGTTGCTGGTCGTGCATGTAATCCTATTTGGTTTTGAACCACTACATCTCTAACGTACATATTGTAATTCTCCTTATTTAATTATTATACATGATAGCGTATAAAGCGCATATAAAGTTATCTAACAACACATTCATTATATCTTTTAATTTTGCTATCGTCAATGGTTATTTGAAAAATGATATGTACAATTACGCATTTTCTGCCTTTTTCCGGTTTTGTGGTGGTAATTAGTACATTTAATTGTCTATATTGCATAGAAAAATTTCAACAGATTTAAACTGTATTGCTATAAGTTTTCAACAGCAGCACGTATCTAGCTTTTTTTGTCATATTTTTCATACATATCAGGTCTTTTTTGCTCGGTACGTTCCATACTTTTTTGCAAACGCCACGCTTTTATGTTTTTATGATGCCCTGATAAGAGAACTTGCGGAACCTGCTGTTCTTTCCATACCTCCGGCCTTGTGTACTGAGGATATTCCAGCAAGCCATTGTAATGACTTTCTTCCAAAAAGCATTCATCTGAAGACAGTACACCTTTATAAAGTCTTAAGACGCTATCAGCAAGAACGAGTGCCGCTAACTCTCCACCGGTAACAACATAATCGCCAATTGATATTTCCTCATCAACAATCTCTTCTATAATACGCTCGTCTACTCCCTCGTAATGTCCACAAACAAGAAGTATGTTTTCCATCTTACTTAACTCTGTGCATTTTTCTTGCGTTAGCACTTTACCCTGTGGTGATAAATATATAACATGCGGACGAGTTTGCACCTGCTCGCACACTGCAAGATAACAGTCGTAAATCGGTTGTGCTTGCATAACCATACCTTTTCCGCCACCATATGGTGAGTCATCAACTCTTTTGTGTTTATCTAAAGTATAATCTCTAATGTCATGGCAATTGACTTGCACTAGCTCTTTTTTTCTTGCTCTACCTATTATACTTTCACTTAGCACGGTTTCACACATTTGTGGAAACAATGTAGCAATATCAATTCTCATCGTCAAACAAACCTCTCAAAGGATGAATGTGCAAAAGTCCGGCTTTTAAATCAGTTTTTTCTATAACATCTTTGATTGCCGGAATAAGTACGACATTATGTGTTTCATCTTCTATATAGTAAACATCATTAGCGCCTGTTTGAGTTACATCTATAATTTTGCCATATATTTTACTCTGGTCTTGTGCATCCACTACTGTAAGTCCTATTAAATCTTGTATAAAGTAAACTCCATCGTCTAGCTTTACATCATCACGGTCCATGAACAAGATTTTATTTCTGAGTGTTTGTGCTTGATTTATGTCGTCTATTTTATCTATCTTCATTATAACAATGTTGCCATGTGGTTTTGCATACTTGATTTTTACAGGTATTTTACCATTATCAAAGTATAGCGTATCAAATTCGCACAAAAAATCCGGTGAGTCACTCCACGGTTTTACTCTAACCTCTCCTTTAATTCCCTGCGTCGTAACAATTTGTCCTATTTCCAAATACTTTTTCATATTAACATCTCCACTTAATAATTATAGAAAGGCTTTTCTATTTCACTTGAGAAAAACAGCTAAAAAAAGTCAACCTAAAAGAAACAAAAACAGGGAAGCATAATGCTCCCCTTGTGATCTTGCTAGTCAATTTCTATAGAAATCCTTTGATTAATGCGCCTTGCACCGGCACGCATAATAACACGTAACGCCTTAGCTATACGGCCTTGCTTACCGATAATTCTTCCCATATCCTCAGGTGCAACGTGAAGATGATAAACAATGACTTCATCTTTGTTTGGTTCATCAACAGTTACGCTAACTGATTCTTTATTATTAACAAGACCTTTTGCTAATACTTCAAGTAATTCTTTCATACCAAAGCTCACACCCTTCCGGCTTTGCAAAAAAGCAAAACCAAATAGAAAAAGCACGATTGCATTTAACTACAGTTAAAAAAACTATATAGCACCGTTATCTTTAAGTATTTTCTTAACTGTATCGGTTGGTTGTGCACCACTAGCAATCCATTTTTTTGCTTT
>JAVWHI010000169.1:0-2361 GCA_036640155.1 Oscillospiraceae bacterium
ACATTGCCAAAACAAGTTACTCAAACCACTCCATACGGACGTGATGTTACATGTGCAGGTTTTCCAATAAGAATATGCGAAATGCTGTCTACTCTAGATGGAGTTGCTTATGCTGAGCGTGTAACTGTAGATAATGTTCCACATGTAAACGCTGCAAAAAAAGCGATTAAAAAAGGATTTGAAGCACAAATCGGCAAAAAGGGATTTTCAATTATAGAAGTTGTCTCTACCTGCCCGACTAACTGGGGATTAAGTCCAATCGCAGCACTAGACTGGCTTAGAGATAATATGCTACCTTATTATCCTTTGGGTGTTTACAAAGACAAAACAGAGGAGGGTGTATTTTAATGGCTGTTAATATGCTTATAGCCGGATTCGGCGGTCAAGGCGTTTTGTTTGTAGGTAAAATCGTTGCATACACCGGAATGATTGAAGAAAAGCAAGTTTCATGGCTACCGTCATACGGTCCTGAAATGCGTGGCGGAACATCAAACTGTTCAGTTTGTATTGATGATAAGCCAATCGGCTGTCCGATAGTTTTAGAGCCACAAACTCTAATTGTAATGAACAGACCTTCTTATGATAAATTTATAAACGATGTTGCACCGGGCGGTCAAGTAATTTTTGATAGCACACTTATAGATGTTACTTGTGAGCGTACAGATATAAACGTTCATGCAATACCTGCAACAAAGTTAGCTAACGACAACGATTTACATGGCTTAGCAAACATAATTATTTTAGGACAAACCTTAAAAGCTAACAACTTTACAACATTTGAAGTTTTATGTGAAGCACTAAAAAAATGTGTTCCTGCAAAAAAACAACATTTGTTAGAGCCAAATATCAAAGCTTTAAAACTAGGTTACGAATATTAATTTTATCACATTTTCCGGTAGAAGATTTTCTACCGGAAACTTTTTTGCTTTAAATCAGGGTAAAGCACCTCACTGCTATGCTTTTTTTCATGGCGAGCAAATAATATATAACAATTCAACAACATTTAAAGAATATACAGCTAAAAATTTGGCACATAATTTTTGCAGGATTTGCAAAACAATCTTGCAAATTTTCATATTATGTAGTAATATATATTTAACGCAATTTAAGAATATAATTAATATAACTTTTGGAGGTACTTATGGATTCTTATAAATTACTTAGCGGTGAAAAAAGAAAAAGTGAACATGATAAATTAATGAAAATTTACGACGAATATAAATCACGTGGATTAGCTCTTGATATGTCACGTGGAAAGCCGTCAAAAGATCAGCTTGATTTAAGTTTGCCAATGCTTGAAACCTTAAAAAGCACTGACATACTAAAAGCGGAAAATGGGCTTGATGCACGTAACTATGGTATGCTTGACGGATTACCGGAAGCTAAAAGACTTTTTAGTGAAATTCTTAATATTGAAGCTAAGAACATAATAGTAGGTGGCACCTCGAGTTTAAATTTAATGTACGATACTGTTGCACGTGCTATGAGTTTTGGTGTTTATGAGGGCTGCACACCATGGAATAAACTTGAAAAAGTAAAATTTTTGTGTCCGGTGCCTGGATACGACCGTCACTTTGGAATATGCGAACTTTTTGGAATCGAAATGATTAATATTCCAATGGATAATAACGGACCTGATATGAATTTAATAGAAGATTTAGTTGCAAATGATGAAACGATAAAAGGAATTTGGTGTGTACCAATGTATGCAAATCCTAACGGTGTTACATATTCTGAAGAAGTTGTACGTCGTTTTTCAAAACTGTCTCCTAAAGCAAAAGACTTTAGAATTTTTTGGGATAACGCTTATTGTGTACATCATTTAACTGATACCCCTGACTGTTTACTTAACATATTTGACGAATGCAAAAAAAGTGGCAGTGAAGATATGCTATATATTTACGCCTCTACTTCAAAAATTAGTTTTAGTGGTGCCGGTGTAGCAGTGCTTGCAGCTAGCGACAATAACATTAAATACATTAAAAAGTTATTGGCAATTCAAACAATAGGTTTTGATAAGGTAAATCAACTTCGCCATGTTCGTTTTTTCAAGAATTTAGATGGCATAAAAGCACACATGCAGCTTCATAAAGCAATAATTAAACCAAAGTTTGATGCAGTGTTAAGTGCATTAAGTAAAGAAATCGCACCACTTGATGTTGCTTCGTGGAGTGTACCAAATGGTGGATATTTCGTGTCATTTGATGCTATGGACGGTTGTGCAAAAAAAATAGTATCACTATGTCGTGAGGCTGGAGTTGTTATGACGCCTGCCGGTGCATCTTTTCCTTATGGAAAAGACGATAACGACAAAAACATTAGAATTGCACCAACATTTCCCCCTATTAGCGAGCTAAATAC
>JAVWHI010000170.1:0-2322 GCA_036640155.1 Oscillospiraceae bacterium
ATTTAGAGCAAATGGGGTATAAGGACAAGATAACAGTTGACTTAGGTATAGTAAATAGAACTGATTATTATACAGGCGTTGTTTTTAAAGGGTATATTGCAGGGTGCGGTGAAGCGGCACTTTCAGGCGGACGGTACGATAAATTGTTGTCAAATTTTGGAGTTGATGCTGCTGCTATAGGCTTTGCAATTAACGTTGATGCTGTTGTTACAACGATGTTAAGCCATGAAAAGCCAGCTATTTTTACACCGGAAGTTTTAGTTTTTGCGTGTGAGGGATACGAAACAAAAGCACTTACGCATTTAAAGAAAATATCCGAAAGTGGACAAAAATGTGAAAATTGCGTTTTTGACGAATTAGAAGAGGCAAAAAAATATGCTAAACTTAAAAATATTAAAAAAATTGACGTTGTAGCACAAACAATTACAAGCATTGTAATGCAGGAGTAAAAGTCTTTTTTAATAAAGTGAAAACTCATATTTTTTAATATGTCCGTGACAAATTGCCAGTAGGGCGACTAGCACATGGATATTTTTACTCTTATCATTTTTCTTCTTTGCAAGGTAAGAGTAATTGCTTTTTTAGTTTTGTGCCGGAGCAAAGCGGCAACATGGAGGGAAAATACTATGAAACCAATAAGGATTGCACTAACAAAAGGAAGACTTGAAAAAGATACTGTTACTTTGTTTGAAAAACTAGGGTTTGACTGTGAGCAACTTCATAATAAAGGCAGAAAATTAATACTTTCTATTCCAGATGCAAATTTAGAAATTGTACTTGCAAAAGCTGCTGATGTTATCACTTACATTGAAAATGGAGTTTGTGACATAGGAGTTGTTGGAAAAGACACAATCATGGAAAATGGCGGTAGTTTTTTTGAAATATTAGACTTAGGTTTTGGAAAGTGCAAATTTGCGCTTGCTACGAAGAAAAACTACGATTTTTATGGCGGTTATGATGAAAAAACAATAGCAACAAAATACCCAAATGTAACAAGAAAGTTTTTTCAGTCTAAAGGAATGAATGTAAAAATTGTTAAGATTGAAGGCTCTGTGGAGTTAGCACCACTATTAAGCCTTTCTGATGCGATTGTTGATATTGTCGAAACCGGCACAACGTTAAAAGAAAATGGACTTGAAGTCATAGAAGATGTTGCTACTATTTCGGCTCGGCTTATTGTTAATACGGTTAGTCTTAAACTTTGTCAGGCAGAAATTGAAGATTTAGTTAAAAAAATAGAAGAAGTTCTTTAAATAGATAAAAAGGTTGTGATATTATTATGGAAATTATAAAAGCAAATGGAAAAGATGAAAAAGTATTTATTGAAAACCTTTCTAAAAGAAGCGGAGAAGTAGGTAAATCAGTAACTCAAACGGTGCTTGAAATAATAGAAGACGTAAAACAAAATAAAGACGAAGCTGTTAATAAATACACTTTAAAATTTGATGGAAGTTTACCAGATTGCGTCGAGGTTTCTAGAGAAGAGATAAACGATGCACTAAGCAGTGCAGATAGGGAGTATGTCGATGCACTTTTAAACGCTGCTGAAAATATATCTGATTTTCACAATAGGCAAAAGCAACAAAGCTTTATAAATCCGACTGCTGATGGAATTATTATGGGTCAGCGTATTCGTGGACTAAAAAGAGTAGGCATTTACGTACCTGGAGGAACAGCAGCGTATCCGAGTTCCGTGTTGATGATTGCAATACCTGCAAAAATAGCGGGCGTGGAGGAAATTATCATGGTTACGCCGCCTTGTAAAGGTGGAAAAGCAAACCCTGATATTCTTGTAGCCGCCGCTGTGTGCGGAGTAGATAGAGTATTTTTGTTAGGCGGCGCTCAAGCGGTTGCTGCACTTGCTTTTGGAACAGAAACTATTCCTAAAGTGGATAAAATAGTAGGTCCAGGTAACATTTATGTTGCCACTGCAAAAAAACTTCTTTATGGAGTCGTTGATATTGATATGGTTGCAGGACCTAGTGAAATTTTGATTGTTGCAGATGAAAATGCAAACCCAGCGTTTATAGCCGCTGATTTAATGGGACAAGCTGAACATGATGTTTTGGCATCGTCAATTTTAATCACTACTAGTGAAGAAATTGCTAAAAAAACAGTTGACGAAATAGAAAAACAAATTCAAGGTTTAGAAAGAATAGATATTATAAGGCAGTCTTTAAATAACTTCGGAGCTATTTTTGTTTGTGAGGATTTGAAACGTGCAATAGAAATGGCAAACGATTTTGCACCTGAGCATCTTGAATTGATGGTAGAAAATCCGATGGAGTATATTGGGAAAATAGACAATGCAGGCTCTGTTTT
>JAVWHI010000171.1:0-2282 GCA_036640155.1 Oscillospiraceae bacterium
CTAAACGTGAACAGTGGGTAAGTTTTAACAGTGAAGTTGAACTTCTAGATATGCCGGGAGTTTTGTGGCCTAAGTTTGAAGACCCGAAAGTCGGCGAAAAACTTGCGTTTACCGGTGCTGTTAAAGACGAAGTTGTAGACCTTGAGATGCTTAGTGCTAGACTTTTAGCAATGCTTATTAAAACATACCCCGATTCACTTAAAAAGCGTTATAAGTTAGACGAGAGCCAGTCTTGTGACGGGTATGAGCTACTAAAATCAGTCGCAAAAAAACGTGGAATGCTACTTTCTGGCGGCGAAGTTGACACGCAAAGAGCGTCAATTATGGTGATGGACGAATATAGAAGTGGCAAGCTAGGAAGAATAAGCCTAGAAAAACCCTCTGATATAAAACCTAGTAAAAAAGCACTTTAAGAAGTTTTTCTTCTTACACTACTTTAGTAAAAAAACATCTGTGAGGACAAAAAATGGACTTATTCGAATACGATAGCACCTTACAAATAAACACATTATGTGGAGTGGACGAAGCCGGAAGAGGTCCTTTAGCCGGCGACGTATACGCCGCTGCTGTTATTTTACCGAAAAATGTTATTATAGAAGGACTTAATGACAGTAAAAAACTTACTGAAAAAAAGAGAGAAATTCTTTTTGATAAAATCACCGAAGTTGCCATTAGTTACTGTGTGGCAACTGCTAGTGTTGAAGAAATAGAAAAAAACAATATCCTAAACGCAACTTTTTTAGCAATGCGCCGTGCTGTGCAAGGACTTAAAGTTAGTCCTGACTTAGTAATTATTGATGGCAATAGAAACCCCGATATTGGTTTTGCTAGTAAGCTTTTAGTTAAAGGTGATGCTACTAGTGCTTGTGTAGCAGCAGCCTCGATTCTAGCAAAGGTTTCACGAGACAGGTATATGAAAGAGCTTGATAAACTTTACCCACAATATCAATTTGAAAAGCATAAGGGGTACGGTACAAAACTTCATTATGAAATGCTAGATAAGTATGGTGCAAGTCCAGTCCACCGCTTGTCATTTTTAAAGAAATATTTTAAAAACGAGCCTACTAAGTCAAAACTTACAGGTGACTTTGCTGAAAATTTTGTTTGTGAGTATTTACTAGCACAAGGTGCGACAATTGTAAAAAAGCAGTATCACAGTGCTTATGGTGAAGTGGATATTATAGCTATGCAAAAAGAGTACTTGCTCTTTATTGAAGTTAAAGCCAGAAAAGAAAACGAATTTGCACAGCCATGCGAGGCGGTAACTAAATCTAAACAAAATAAAATCATAAAAACCGCACTTTCTTATATTACTCAAAGTGGGCTTACTTTGCAGCCTCGGTTTGACGTGGTGGAAGTTTTTATTAAAGGGAGCAATCCAAAAAAAGTATGTTCAATTAATTACATTGATAACGCTTTTGATATGGAGGGCAAAAATGTTTACATTTGATTTACACTGCGACACTGCCTTTGAGATGTTTAAAAATAAGCAAGGTTTTTTAAATAATGGACTTTGCGTTGATTTGGCTAAATTAACTAATCTTAATCAAAAAATACAAACTTTTGCCTTTTGGATTGATGACATTTATTCTAATGATAACGCCTTTAGTCACTTTTGTGAGCAGTATAATTACTTTTTATATAAGCTAAAATTAAATAGCGACTACATTAAACTTTACGATAAAACGTTTGAAGAAAATAAGTTAAATGCTATTTTATCTGTAGAAAACGGTAGAGTGTTACAAGGTGATATTAAAAAAATTGCTACACTTAAAAAAATGGGAATTAGTTTTTTAAGCCTTGTTTGGAACGGTGAAAACGAAATAGGCTCTGGAATGTTAGGAAGTGGCTCTTTAACTGACTTTGGAAAGCAAGCGGTGCGTGAACTCGAAAACACTAACATCATTGTCGACGTTTCTCATCTTAATGAGCGTGGCTTTTATGACGTATGTGAAATTGCCACAAAACCGCTTATTGCATCTCACTCTAACTCGGCGGCGGTGCATGACCACCCACGAAACCTAAGTGACGAGCAGTTAAATTACATTATTAATAATCATGGACTTTGCGGAATAAACTTTTATCCGTTATTTGTAAATGGTAAATCCGACTGCGAGTTTAGCGATTTGACCCGGCATGTCGAGCATATTTTGTCGCTAGGTGGAGAAAATATTCTAGCTTTAGGCAGTGACTTTGATGGTGCTTTAATGCCAAAGTCATTAAACTGCGTTTCTGGGCTTGAAAAATATAGAGATTATATGTTAAAATATTATAGCGAAGAA
>JAVWHI010000172.1:0-2261 GCA_036640155.1 Oscillospiraceae bacterium
AAGATGTTTAAAAATGGCGTTGAACTTGATTTAAACCGGGTGATTTATAAAAATATTGATGGCTGTCATCGAGTGTATGACAATAATAATGTTTTTTTAGGGCTTGCAAGTTTAAATATCGATGAAATGGCACTAAAAATTGAAAAAATGTTTATAGATAATTAATGGGTGTGGATTTATGTTGTTATATAAAAAAATTGAGCAGTTAGAAAATAAAACAGCAATTGCTTTAGGACTTTTTGATGGCGTACATTTAGGTCATAAAGAAGTTATCGAAGCTGCTGTTAAATTTAAAAGCAGTGGATTAAAAGCGACAGTCTTTACTTTTGATGCAAAGTGCAATGATTCTTTATCTGCTAAAACGTCACAAAAGATATATAATTTAAAGCAAAAATGCCAGTTATTTAAAAACATTGGCGTTGAAATAGTTGTATGCCCTAATTTTGACGATATAAAAAATCTTGAGCCTATTGATTTTATTGAAGAAGTTTTAATTAAAAAGTTACAAGCAGATGTGTTAGTTTGTGGATATGATTATCATTTTGGTAAGGGTGCAAAAGGTGATATTGCTCTTTTACAAAGCGTTGCAAATAAGAATAACATTAGCTTGATAGTTATTAATAAACTTTCGGTTAATGGAGAAAAAGTTAGCTCGACAAAAATAAAACAGTATTTAATCGAAGGCAATATTGAAGACGCAAACACTTTATTGGGGTATAATTATTATATTGAAAAAGAAGTTGTACAAGGAATTAAATTAGGAAGAACATTAGGGTTTCCAACGATTAACCAGCAAACAGATGATAATAACCTTGTAGTCCCAAAAAATGGAGTTTATTTTACACTCACAACTATTGATGGAAAGAAGTATAAAAGCATTACAAATGTTGGCATAAAACCCACTATAAAAGGTGAACGGCAACCGCTTTTTGAAACACATATTTTAGGAACAAAAGAAGATTTATATGGAAGATTCATTAAGGTGGAATTTTTGGAATTTTTGCGAGCTGAAAAAAAATTTGACAGCTTACAAACTTTAACTGCTGCAATAAATGCTGATAGATTAAAGGTAGAACAGAAAAAAAGCAGTTTTTAATTAATATGTTATAGGGAGAGGATATGTTATGGATTTTATTGAAATGATTAAAGTAGTTGTGCTAGGCGTAATTCAAGGCATTACTGAGTGGTTACCTATTAGCAGTACAGGTCACATGATTTTAGTTGATGAATTTATGAAACTCAATGTTACAGATGCGTTTAAAGGAATGTTTTTTGTTGTAATTCAGTTAGGCTCAATAATGGCTGTAGTAGTTTTATACTTTAAAAAGCTTAATCCTTTTGCGCCTTCAAAAACTGTTACTCAGAAGAAAGAAACATGGTCACTTTGGGCTAAAGTTTTAGTGGCATCAGTACCGGCGGCTATAATTGGACTGGTTTTTGACGATTTAATTGAGGAAAAATTCTATAATTATATAGTTGTCGCATTAATGTTAATAGTATATGGTGTTGCTTTTATAATCATTGAAAACCTTAATAAAAACAAGCAACCACATACAACGCAACTTTCACAAATTACATATAAAACAGCATTGTTTATAGGAATATTTCAAGTGCTTGCTTTAATTCCAGGAACTTCACGCTCAGGAGCAACAATACTAGGTGCTATTTTGATTGGTTGTTCAAGGTACGTGGCAGCTGAATTTACATTTTTCTTAGCAATTCCTGTTATGTTTGGTGCTAGTGGACTTAAGATAATTAAGTATGGCTTGAATTTCACAGGAACCGAAATTATGATACTATTATTAGGAATGGTAGTAGCGTTCGTAGTTTCAGTTTTCGTAATAAGATTTTTAATGAAATTTATCAAAAAGCATGACTTTAAACCATTCGGATACTATCGAATTGGATTAGGCGTGTTAGTACTTATATATTTTTTAGCATTTGCTAAATAAAATAACGCTAAAAAGTTTCATAAGTCTTAGCAATTTGATTTATGAAACTTTTTTAGTATTATCTATTTTAGTTTAAATTATAAAGAAGTTAAAAAAATGCAAAAAAAATTATCAAAAGAGCTTGACAAAGTGACGTAAATGTAGTATTATAATTAAGCACTTAAAATTGTTGCTGGTATGGCGGAACTGGCAGACGCCCAGGACTTAAAATCCTGTGAGGTTTACCCCTCGTACCGGTTCGATTCCGGTTACCAGCACCATATAAGGCGAACAAAAAAGATGCCATGCGGTGTAAGCCGCATGGCATCA
>JAVWHI010000173.1:0-2256 GCA_036640155.1 Oscillospiraceae bacterium
CCAGTGAAAAAATTAAAACATCCGTTTTACACACAGCTTTAATGATATCGTCACTTACTTGAATTAATTGCAATCCACTTCTTGAATAATTGTTTACAACAACTCCTGTTTTTGTGTTGTAATATCCAATTCCAGTTATTAAAATGGGTATGTCATTTTTGTTTTCAATTGTTATTTGAACTTTAGAAGTACTATTAGTCGGAATTAGCTTCGTTTTTTTAACGCAGTTAGTTATATCCGCTTTAGCTGAAATTGTTTTAACTAAAGTACCATTAACTAAAATATCAAATGAGCCACCTTGTGGTGTTTCTTCGTAAAATACAGTAAAATATTTTTCTGCTTTTTTAGGTTTTATAACTAGTTTGTCAAATTTGTTACTAGATTTTAATACATAGGCACCTAAATAATTTCCATTTTCACTTGCCTGCCAATTACCTGATAAATCACAACAATGTATTTCTTTATATACTCCATGGTTATTACTTAGCGTACATAATAAAGAGGTAAATCCATAATTATTACCTTTCCATTTTTTATTTACTGCTTTTTTTAAAAGTCCAACTACGCTATCCTTTGGAATATTTGGTGCGTTTGCACCATGTGAAATGCTGTCACCTAAAACATTAATACTGTGAAAATCACAAATATCTTTTACTGTAAATAAATTATTATCTAATGTCAAACTTATTCCTCCAAAGTCTTATTTTAAATTACAAAACTTATAAAAACGATGTTATAAATATAACTAGTATTATTGCCGGTGCAATAAACTTCATAATAACAAAGAAGCTTTTTTTCCACCTAAATGGAATAACAAAGCCTGAAGTTATCTCCTCACACACATTATCCGCACCCCAAATATAGCCAACAAATATGCACATGAATAGTCCGCCAAGAGGCATTAGAATTTTATCTGATAAAAAGCCTAGTGCATCAAATACACTCATTCCGGCAATTTGAATGTTTGCGAGTGGGCCAAACGATAATGCAGCAAATGCTCCTATTAAAGTCATTATTATTGATACAATTATAACGGAAAATCTGCGTGTCCATTTTAAATTGTCAATACAAAATGATGTTACAACTTCAAGTAAGGAAACCGAAGATGTTATAGCTGCAAAAAATACGAGAACGAAAAATAAAAAGCCAAAAAATATTCCAAATGGCATCGATTCAAAAACCTTAGGCAATGTTTCAAACAATAATCCTGGGCCAGCACTAGGCTCAAATCCAAAAGAAAAAACAGCCGGTAAAATTGCAAATCCTGCTAGCACTGCGACAATCGAATCAATGCCAGGTATAATAAATGCACTTTTTTGCAAATTTACGTCGCTCTTAAGATAACTTCCGTACGTTATAATTGCACCCATTCCCAAACTTAAACTGAAAAACACCTGCCCCATAGCAGCTAATAAAACTTTTGCAAATTTGCTAAATGAATCAATCTGAGATAAATCCGGGATTAAAAAATATTTTACTCCTTCAATACTTCCTGGCAACGTGAGTGATCGTACAACTATTACCAATAATAAAACAAGTAGTGCAGGGAGCATTATCTTGCTCGCACGCTCAATGCCTTTTGATATACCACACATTACTATTATAGCTGTTAATATCATAAACACAATATGCCATGCAACCGGTTCGATTGGACTTGAAATAAAACTTTTAAAAAACTGTGAAGGGTTAGCAATGTGAGAGCCTGTCAAATAATTAACGATGTATTTTACTACCCACCCACCAACAACACTGTAATACGACAAAATTACAAACGCACATAAAACTCCTATAACACCAACAAAAGTCCAGTTTTTATTGAGTTTTTGATATGCACCAATAGGATTGAGCTTTGTTTTTCTACCTATTGCCATTTCGCCTAACATTATAGGCACTCCAAGACAAAGTACAAAAAGCAGGTATATTATAACGAAAATCGCACCGCCATTTTGACCTGCAACATAAGGAAACTTCCACAAGTTTCCCAGTCCTACAGCAGATCCGGCGGCTGCAAGTATAAACCCAATTGATGACGTAAAACCGCCACGGGAATTATTTTTTTGAGGTGAATTTGACATTATAGCAACTCGCCTTTCATCATAAACGTTTTAAATTAATTTTAAACGAATTTTCTTAAATTATACACTATTTTAGTCTTTTTAGCAAGTTTTTTTAATAAATAAGGCTCGACGCCTTATTTATTGAGATTTATCAAAACGTGCGTGGCAAAGCCACATGCACAATTAAAACTGTCACAAC
>JAVWHI010000174.1:0-2255 GCA_036640155.1 Oscillospiraceae bacterium
GTCGCAGCTATATGCTTAGCTAGCGTTTTTTTGCCGAGTCCCTCGTCTCCAACTAAAAGATAGGCATGAACACAACGCCCACTATTAATCGCTAAAGTGAGCGTTTCATATACCTGTTCATTGCCATAAAAATTGTAATTCGTTTTTTCCACTAGATTTTCTCAAA
Source organism: Oscillospiraceae bacterium (assembly GCA_036640155.1). Lineage (GTDB taxonomy): Bacteria > Bacillota > Clostridia > Oscillospirales > Ruminococcaceae > JAVWHI01. The sequence goes on from JAVWHI010000174.1 coordinate 167, forward strand.
TCTTTCAACGTTGGTCACAAAAATAGTTGCTCCGCCTACTGTAACCTCAACTGGATACGGTGTGTACCCACTCATGCCATAAGCCGCAGTCGAGGGGACCATTTGTGTGCGTTTTCTGCTTTTTTGTGCTATAACTTCCAAAGCTTCATCAACTTTTTCGTCATCAGTACATATCATAAAGGTTGTGTTACCTGCCATTAAAAATCCGCCGGTTGAAGCAAGCTTAGTGGCAAAAAAGCCAACTTTAGTCAAAGCTGACGAAACCCCCGAGCTATCATCATTGCTAACAATCGCATAAATTAATTTCATTATGTAACCCTCCATTTGTAAATTAATCTGTAGATTCCCTACTTTTTTATTTTACCACATTTATCGTTAAAATGCTACTTCTTTTTAAAAGATTTTTTGTTTGCTCATTTATTATTTCACCACACGTAATTATTGGTACTCCCGGCGGACAAAGAATTTTATTTTCTGCACAAATTCTTCCCACACTATCATTTATACTTATATTTTCCTTTTCCATAAAATATGCCTGCCTCGGTCTTAATTTACTTTGCGGAAGTCTAAACAGTTCATTTTCTTTAACCTGCTCATTTTTCATTGGTGCAAGTCCTAATATAAAGTTATGAAGTGCTTTAAAATCTTCTTTGGTGTTTTGCGGCGAAATCATAAATACAATGTACTGCTCACTTATATATTCAGGCTCTATTTTGTTTTTCTTCAAAAGCTCTAAAACTTGCAAAAAACTAAGACTAGTATAACGCAAACTAACTGTTAATTTCGTGATATCCATGTTTTTTGCTACCGATGGTATACCCTGCTTTTTCATCGCCTCGTAAAGTTTTTCACTTCTAAGCGACAACTTTGCAAAGTCGGATTTAGCAGAGTTATATAAATACTTATTGCATAAATCTAACGACATTAACGTTAAATACGAGGGACTTGTCGAGCCATACACCGACATTGCTCTTTTACACTGCTCATATGAAACATCAGCGTCTTTACTTATATGAAGGTACGCTGAGGACGTTAACGCCGGTAGTGTTTTGTGTGCGCTATCACAACACACTGTCGCCCCTAAAGTTAAAGGGTGTATATCCTGACTTAAAAATTTTAAATGCGCACCGTGTGCATTGTCAACAATAAGCACTACCCCGTACTTTTTGCACACTCGGGCTATACTTTTTATGTCACTCATTACGCCTAAATAATCGGGCGAGGTGATATATACCGCTTTTGCATCACGGTTTTTTATTATCGCTTTTTCTATATCTTCACTTTGTACTTCTCCGCTTACACCATCGCTATCATTATATAGTGGTAAAACCCACTCGACGTTTAAGCCTAATAATACTACTATATTAATAAAGGATATATGTGCATTGCGTGCTGCTATTATCGTATCATTCGGTTTGCAAAAAAGCGATACCATAGCCTGTATACATAAAGTCGAGCCGCCTGTACTATATAACGAGGCTTTCGTATCATAAAGTGCCGACGTGTTTTTTTCAGATTCCGCTATTATACCATTAGCCCCATATAAACTGTCCGCTCCTCTTATTTCTGTTATGTCATATGCACCTACGTCTTCTAATAAACTGCCTTTAAGTCGCCCTTTATGACCAGGCATATGACACCGTACTCCATCACTTTTAACGTATTTTTTTAAAAAATCATATATCGGTGTCGTCATATATCTTTCTCCTAGCGTTTACTATTTTTATTACCCTAAGAGTATATCAAATTATTTCAACTTAATCAACACTTTATAATTGCGACTTGATTCTATCTAATGCTCCTTTTTCAAGTCGTGACACCTGCGCCTGTCTTATCCCTATTTCACTTGCTACTTCCATTTGTGTCTTACCTTTGAAAAAACGCAAAGTCAATATCATCTTCTCCCTATTGTTTAAATTCCTTATCGACTCCTTTAATACTATTTCTCCAAGCCAACTTTCGTCCGTTTCTTTGTCGCCTATTTGATCCATTACAAAAATTGTATCTCCTCCGTCGGAATAAACCGGCTCGTATAACGACACCGGCGCTACAATCGCCTCTAACGCTAATACCACTTGCGATGGCTCTA
>JAVWHI010000175.1:0-2160 GCA_036640155.1 Oscillospiraceae bacterium
GAGATTGATAAGCTGTTTTTACAGCTCTGGAACAGTGGCGTTTCATCTAAAGATAAACTCACTTTATACTTAACTCCTTGGCTTTATGATTTGTTTAGTAACAAGCTTATCGAGCTTAAAACGAACAACGACAGTTTAATTTCTGATGGCGTTATGGGTATTTATAAAAACGCTAAAGTTAAAATGACAAACAGTATCTACAGTGATGGTACTTGCGATTTTGTAATACTAAAAAGTTCACGTTCTTACGCTTATGCTAATGGAATTGACCAACTTGAGGCGTATCGACCTGAAAAAAGTTTTGCTGATGCAATTAAAGGGCTTAACACTTACGGTGGCAAGTGCGTACGTCCTAAAGAAGTAGCTATTTTAAAATGTCACCAATAATAAAAAAAGAAGAGGTAAAATTATATGGCAATGCTAGAAATCGTAAAAACTAAAGCTAAATTTAACAATAACGCTCTTATCACAGTTCCCACTGCACTAGGCGCTGAGGGCGGTTATATCAACTTTTCGGGCGAAGACTCCAAAACTATTTTAATTATCGACGGTGCAACCGCTACAATAAACGCCGGTAATGGAATCCAAGGCACTAACAGTCTTGTTGTGCCTTTTACTTCCGGCAGAAGTAGAGTTGTCGTTTTAGAAAGCGGCAAGTTTGTAAACACTTCCGGTACTAACAAAGGTAAAGTCATTATCACCGGTGCCGGTGCAACGGTCGAAGTTATAGAACTACCTTAAAAGGCTTATTTGTCGCCGGTGCTACAAAAAAAGTGGCACCGGCTATTTTTAAAAAAGGAGAAACATGATGACAGCACGTCAAATTTTAAAATCGGCTTTATCCTTAACTTCCACTCTTGCCGCTGATAGCGATGTAGACGAATTTGCACTTGACTGGTTAAATACCGCTATTAGTGAATGTCTTTGTTGTGAAAACTCTATTCGTCAGGCTAAAAAAATGCCGATTCTTACTACTGCTCCGCTTGTTTTAACGCTTGATGAAAACGTCGATTACTCTGATAATCTATGCCGGGTTAGCCTACCTTATTCGCTAGCTTCTTCTTGTTTTTTAGACGCTAATGACGGTGCTAAATACGCAGAATTTCGAAATAGATTTATCGCCTCTTTATCTGATTTTGCAAAAATTAGTTTTAAAACAGGCGGTGAGTAAATGAAATTAGCAACTAAAATGTCTACTAAAACAGAAAACTTTACCACAAAATACGAGAAGTTTCGTGGTGTTGACATGAATGCTGACCCTAAAAAAATCGACAATTCACGCTCTTCATATGCTACAAATATCGTTATTAACAATGGTGGGTTTCCTGAAAAACGTCTAGGATATCGTGAACTTGTTGCAGTTGAATCGCCGATAAATGGTTTTTATCACGCTAAACTAATGGACGGTACTTTCTTTTTAATTCACGGTGGAACAAAACTATATCAGTGGGACGGACTAAACGCTCCTGTTGTAATAAAGTCGGCAATTGCTAATAAAAAATCCACCGGGTTTGTAATGAATAATAAATTTTGGTTTCTTTCAGGCAGTGAATATTACATGTTCACAGGCTCTGGGTTTTTCACCGTCACTAACATTGCACACATTCCTACTACCCTTGCAGGTGCTAAACCTGACGGTGCTTTTGCGTATCCTGATAAAAAACCGTCCTTACCTAAAATATGTCGCTCGCCTAACATGCTTAGACCCGAACGCATTAACTCATTTATTGGTGACGGCTCTAGTAAAATGTATCACCTTGATGCTACAGAACTTGATTCGGACGTTTTAGCAGTTTATGTAGACGGTGTTAGGATATTTGAAAACGAGGGTTTTATTGTAAACCGTGTTAAAGGGATTGTGACTTTTTCCACTGCACCCCCTATTCCACTTGATAACGGAGTTGCAACAAATAAAGACAATGTGCGTATCGAATTTTCTAAAACTGTTTTAGGTAGTGCTGAAAAAATAAAGAAATGCACAATTGCCACTTGCTATGGAATAGGTACTAACGATAGGATTTTTTTTAGTGGCAATCCTGACTTTGGTGCGACTGATTGGCACAGTGAACTCACTGACCCCTCGTATATTCCCGAACTTTACGAAACTCAAGTAGGAAGTGATTCAAGCTCTATTATGGGCTACAGCACAGTCGGTGAACA
>JAVWHI010000176.1:0-2145 GCA_036640155.1 Oscillospiraceae bacterium
ATAATGTTTTTTTCATATGACCTACAAGTTTTTTCTGTGCAAAATCAGGTTTATTGAGTTGCCTAGCACGAGCAATACCGAGTGCGTTTGATGGGACGTCATCAGTAATAGTTGAGCCGGCAGCAAGATACGCACCCTCGCCAATGTCTAGAGGTGCTACAAGATTAGAGTTACAACCAATGAAAGCATTATCGCCGATTTTACAACCGGCTTTATTTGTACCATCATAATTGACGGTCACTACACCACAACCAAAATTAACGTTTTTACCGACTTCACTGTCGCCAATATAAGTCAAATGCGGAATATGCGAGCCTTGACCGATAGTTGAGTTTTTAATTTCAACGAAGTCACCGATTTGAACATCGGAAAGGATATGCGAATTTGGTCTTATATGACAAAAAGGGCCGATTTTCACGTTATTTTCTACTATAGAATTATAACACTGTGAGGCATTAATTACAACCTCTGAGGCGATATTTGAGTCACAGATTACGCTATTTGGTCCAATAGTACAGCTTTGTGCGATTTTTGTTTGACCTTTTATGATAGTTGCCGGCAAGATTTTAGTGCCTTTTCCAATTTTTACATCGGGGGCAATTATAACGCCGTCTAGGCTTACAAATTCGACACCGTTTTCAAAATGAGTATCGATAATTTTTCTTCTAGCGATATCATTTAATTCACACAAATCTTTTCTTGAATTTGCACCTAAAATGACATCAGGATTTTCTGATATTTTTGCATTAACTCTCTTTTTAAATTTTAAAGTTAGTGTAACAGTATCGGTTAAATAATATTCGCCCTGTGAGTTATCACGAGTAATTTTTGATAAAACGTCTAGAAGTGACTTAACGTTAAACCAATATGCGCCCGAATTAACTTCGTTTACTAGTAGTTCTGCTTCGTCGGCATCTTTTTGCTCCACGATTTTTTCGATTGTACCGCCACGGCGAACAATGCGGCCATATCCGGTGGGGTCAGAAAGTTTAGCGGTAATGACGGTAATGGCATTATTTTCGGTTTTGTGTAAAAGGTAGGCATCGTTAATGGTTTTTGCGTCAATGAAAGGCGCATCGCCATTTAAAACCACCACGTCACCATCGATATTTTGCATTAAGAAGTCTTTAGCCATCATAACGGCGTGACCGGTGCCTTTTTGCTCGGCTTGTAGCGTACAAACGACGTCTTTGTCGAGTACATTTTGCACAACTTCCGACTTATAGCCGGTTACAGCACAGATGTTTTTGATACCGGCAGCTTTGCAAGCGTCCACCACCCAGTTGACCATAGGCTTAAATAAGACTTCGCAAACGACCTTAGGACTATCCGATTTCATACGTGTTCCTTTACCTGCGGCGAGAATAATTGCACATTTGTTGTCCATAGTAAAATACCCCTTTAAAAAAATTAATTATTTTTTTTAGTTATACTATCTTTAACTAATTTATATAAAACTGAATCTTTAATAGCGTAAAAGCTAGCTCTTATAATGTCTTTAGAAACACCGACAGTAGTCCAAGAAGTTTCACCGTCAGTAGACTCAACTAAAACTCTAACCATTGCAGCGGATGCTGCTTGTGGCTCAATGACACGCACTTTATAATCGACAAGGTGCATGTTTTTAACAGTGGGAAAAAAGTTTTGCACCGCTTGGCGAAGAGCGTTATCTAAAGCGTGAACAGGACCGTCACCTGATTTTGTAGCGATTGCGGTTTGAGAGTTTGAGGTGATTTGCACGGTAGCGACTGAATTTTTCATATTATTAGCAGTTGAATGTTCACTAATTAACTTATAATCTACTAGCTCAAAGAAGTCAGTCATCACGCACAACTTACGCCTAATTAGAAGTTCTAAACTAGCAGTTGCTGTTTCAAAGATATAACCTTTAAATTCGAGTTTTTTTAGTTCTTCAAGGATTTTTGCAAGTTGAGGAGAAGACTTAGTAATGGTGCTATCTATTTCGTTTACAATGCTTAACACCGCCGATTTACCGCCGACTTCTGAAATTAAGAAGTTACTTTTGTTGCCGACACTTTCGGGCGTGATATGTTCAAATGTTTGACTGTTTTTCACGACAGCGTCAACGTGCATGCCGCCTTTATGTGCAAAAGCACTCGTACCGACATATGGTAAATAAGAGGG
>JAVWHI010000177.1:0-1974 GCA_036640155.1 Oscillospiraceae bacterium
TTCGCTTGATTTTCACCATGGTATGGGTCTTGACCTAAGATTACAACCTTGGTTTTTTCATACGGTGTAAATCTAAACGCTGCAAAAATGTTCTCATAATCAGGGTGAATTTTATAATTTTTATATTCGTCATTTAATGTCGCTGCAATTTGCTTGCAATAAGGCTTGTTAAATTCTTTTATCAACATTACTTTCCAGTCATTGTTAGCTATTGCCATAAAAAGATATTCACCTGCACTTTTATTATATTTTTAAAACGAGTTTTGCAAAATCCTGTAGCGTAAAAAAACGCACGTTTATCCTTTTATAAATGAATCGAAGGCACGAAAAGTCATATAAACGTCAATTTTAGAAGTGATTTCATATGGTGCGTGCATTGATAGCACTGGAACGCCTACATCTATAACATCTACATTTAAGTTAGCTATATATGCTGCTACTGTTCCACCGCCGCCCTGGTCAACCTTTCCGAGTTCGCCTGTTTGCCATAAAACATCATGTTTGTTAAGTAGCGTTCTAATTTCGCCGACATATTCAGCACTAGCGTCTGAAGTGGAGCTTTTGCCACGTGCGCCGGTGTACTTTGTTAAAACAACGCCATAGTTAATATATGCTGTGTTTTTCTTTTCTGCAACATCAGGAAAAGTAGGGTCAAAAGCAGCGTTTACATCTGCGGATAAACATTTTGAGTTTGATAAAACAGTGCGTCCTTCTACTCCGAAAGGTGCTGCTAAATCAGCTACAAAGTACTTTAAAAAAGACGAATTTAATCCTGTATTTCCGTCACTTCCTGTTTCTTCTTTATCCGCTAAAACACAAACAACGGTTTTATTTGGGCAACTAGTATTTAGTGTTGCCATAAAAGCAGTGTAAGCACATACTCTGTCGTCTTGACCATAAGCACCTATTAAACTGCGGTCAAAACCTACGTCACGTGCTTTTAAAGCAGGTACCATCTCAAGTTCCGCTGATAAAAAGTCGTGTTCAGTAATGTCATATTTTTCACTTAAGATTTTCATCAAATTAAGTTTTACTTTTTCACTTATATCGTCATCTTTAAAAGAGCGTGAGCCAATAAGAATATTAAGTTCCTCACCACGTATACCATCAGCAAGAGTGCGTTTCATTTGTTCACCTGCAAGATGTGGTAACAAGTCAGTAACACAAAAAACGGGATCGCAGTCATCTTCTCCGATACAAACCTTAATACACTCTTGGTTTTCTTTAACAATAACGCCATGTAACGATAAAGGTAATGCTGTCCATTGATATTTTTTTATACCGCCATAATAATGGGTTTTAAACAAGCCTAATTGCGCTTCTTCATAAAGAGGTCTTGGTTTTAAATCAATTCGAGGCGAATCAATGTGAGCCGCTAAAATATTTACTCCGAGTTCAAGTGGTTGAGTTCCGACTACACAAAGTATAATTGACTTTTTACGGTTGTTGTAGTAAACCTTGTCGCCAGGAAGATATTTCTTTTTGTAATCGAATTTTTGGAATCCATTTTCTATAGCAACTTTTAAAACAGTTTCTACAGCTTCTCTTTCAGTTTTAGCAGAGTCTAAAAAGTCCTTATAGTTCTCGCAAAATCCATCTGCAACAATCATTTCTTCATCAGATAAAGTTGCTCCGCCATTTTTAGGGTTCATTAATAGTTTTTCTTGTAGTAGTTTGCCTGCACTTTTTTCTTGTTCCATAGCAAATTCTCCTTTAAATTTAATTGTTTAGATTTTATCTAGCATAGAGATTTTTATAACGTTTGTACGTATTCATTACTTTCTTTACATATTGCTGAGTTTCTTTATACTCTATAGTATGAAGTGTTTTTTGGTCACTAGAATATTTAGAGTTATTAAGCCACTCCTTAGTTTTACCTCTGCCGGCGTGGTATGCTGCAAGTGCGGTTTCATAATTACCAAATTCCTTATAAAGACTTGAAATTAAATACGTTCCATACATAATATTCATTTG
>JAVWHI010000178.1:0-1882 GCA_036640155.1 Oscillospiraceae bacterium
AGCGTGAGACTATTTAGCTTTTTCTAAATTGTAAGAAAAGCACTTTTGTGATTAAGACAAATATTGCTTTTAAAATACATAAAACTTTAAGGAGATAATAAAATGTTCAAAAACAAAACATTGTTAATTACCGGAGGAACCGGATCATTTGGAAACGCAGTACTAGATCGTTTTCTGGAAACAGATATTGGTGAAATTAGAATTTTTTCTCGTGACGAAAAAAAACAAGACGATATGCGCCATATTTATCAAAGTAAGTATAATGATATAGCTGATAAAATCAAATTTTATATAGGCGATGTACGTGATTTGGCTTCAGTAAAAAATGCCATGCACGGTGTTGACTACATATTTCATGCTGCAGCATTAAAACAAGTACCATCATGCGAATTTTTCCCAATGGAAGCTGTAAAAACTAACGTTTTAGGTACAGATAATGTACTTACTGCTGCTATAGATGCAGGCGTTAAAACTGCAATTTGTCTTTCAACAGACAAAGCTGCATATCCTGTTAATGCAATGGGAACTTCAAAGGCAATGATGGAAAAAGTAATAGTTGCAAAATCACGCACAGTGTCACCTGACAAAACAAAAATTTGCTGTACTCGTTATGGAAATGTTATGTGTTCACGTGGCAGTGTTATTCCACTATGGATTGAACAAATGAAAGCCGGAAATCCTATTACAATCACTGAGCCTACTATGACACGCTTTATCATGTCACTTAATGAGGCAGTTGATTTAGTACTGTTTGCTTTTGAAAATGGAACTAGCGGAGACATTTTAGTGCAAAAAGCACCTGCATGTACAATTGACATTTTGGCTCAGGCTGTCAAAGAACTGTTTTCATGTGAAAAAGAAATTAAAGTTATTGGTATTCGTCACGGTGAGAAAATGTACGAAACTCTATTAACAAACGAAGAGTGCGCACACGCAAGAGATATGGGTAATTTCTACCGTGTACCTTCTGATAAACGTGATTTAAATTACGAGCAATTCATAAATAATGGCGATAAAACACGCAATACACTCAAAGAATTTAACTCAAGCAATACAAATTTATTAAACGTTGCACAAGTTAAAGAAAAACTTCTTACACTTGATTACATTAAAGATGAGTTAAAAAGTTGGGAGAATAGATAGATGAAAATCCTTGTAACAGGAGCTAACGGATTTGTTGGTAAAAACCTTGTTTGTGAACTTGCAAGTCAAGGATTTACCGACGTCTTTTCATATGACATTGACACAAAGCATGACTTGCTTGATAAATATTGTAAAGAGTGTGATTTTGTTTTCCACTTAGCCGGAGTTAATCGTCCACAAAATCAAGATGATTTCATGAAGGGAAATTTTGGCTTTACAGATGAGATGTTGACATTACTAAAAAAACACAATAACCACGCTCCAATTCTTATAACGTCTTCCGTACAGGCAACGCTTGATAATCCATACGGTAAAAGCAAAAAAGCCGGTGAAGATTTAATGTTTGCATATGGTAAAGAAAATAATGTTAAAGTCTTTGTTTATCGCCTTTATAACCTTTTTGGAAAATGGTGCCGACCTAATTATAATAGCGTTACAGCAACATTTTGTTATAACGTTGCACACGAGTTACCGATAGAAATCAGTAATGAAAACACTGAACTTTCGTTGTGCTATATTGATGACGTGGTTACAGAATTTATAAATGCGTTGCGTGGAAACCCTACACAAAATGGAAAGTTTATGACAGTAAAAGCGGTTTATACTGTAACTTTGGGTAAATTGGCTCACCTTATAAACTCATTTAGTGACAGCAGAGCTACTAAAGAAATTGCTGATATGTCAAACCCATTTGTTAAAAAATTATACAGTACTTATTTAAGTTACTTGCCAACTGATG
>JAVWHI010000179.1:0-1843 GCA_036640155.1 Oscillospiraceae bacterium
GGCATTAATTAAATAATATTGCATAAAAATCATACACTCTGAAGTTTGCACAAATTATACTTGCAAAATTTGTTTAAATAGGTATTGAAAAAAACATTTATATGATGTATACTAAAACAAGATAATATTATTTATTATTAAAAAATTCAGTCTTTAATTCCTCACATATACATATATGGAATGCAAAAGACAATCAGAAACAAAAGGAGCTTGTTAAGAATGGCATTGAGGGCTTATAACCCATACGAAACAGCACAAGCACAATTTGATAATGTTGCAAAAAAACTAGATTTAGATTCTGCAGCTTGTGAACTGTTACGTCAACCAAGCAGAGAGTTCCATTTTACAATCCCTGTAAAAATGGACGACGGTACTACAAAAATATTTAATGGATATCGCATACAACATAATGATGCTCGTGGCCCAGCAAAAGGTGGAATTAGGTTCCATCCACATGAAACAATTGATACTATCAGAGCATTATCAATGTGGATGACGTGGAAATGTGCAGTTGTTGATATACCATTAGGCGGTGCAAAAGGCGGTATTATTTGTGATCCACACAATCTTTCCGCAAGCGAACAAGAAAAGCTTTGCCGTGGCTACATAAGACAATTATCAAAAAATATCGGACCTAATCAGGATGTGCCGGCACCAGATGTTATGACTAACGGTCAGCACATGCTTTGGATGATGGATGAATATGAAATGCTTACTGGAGCACATTACCCTGGAACTATTACAGGCAAGCCTGTTGGTATGGGTGGGTCTTTAGGAAGAAAAGAAGCAACTGGTTATGGAGTTATCTATACACTTCGTGAGGCTTTGAATAAACTCAACATTGATATTGCTAAAACCACTGCAAGCTTACAAGGATTTGGTAATGTAGCTGAATATGCAGCTAGAATGTACACACAATTAGGTGGTAAGATTGTTGCAATTTCTAGTTGGGATCAAAATGATAAAACAGCTTACACATTCATAAATAAAAACGGTATTGATATTGAAAAAATGGCTATGATTAAAGACTCATTTGGAACTATTGACAAAGAAAAAGCACAAGAAATGGGTTGCAGCTTAGTTGATGGTGGCGAATGGATTGCACAAGATGTTGATATATTACTTCCTTGCGCATTGGAAAATCAGGTTACAGTTGATTCTTTTGCTAAAGTAAGCGACAAAGTTCGTGTTTTATGCGAAGGAGCAAATGGCCCAACAACTTTAGAATGTGATGCTTTAATCCAAGCTAAAAACATTTTTGTTGTTCCAGATTTTCTTTGCAATGCAGGTGGTGTTACTTGTAGCTATTTTGAACAAGTACAATCAAACATGAATTACTTTTGGTCAAAAGAAGAAGTTCTTGAAAAATTAGACTTTAAAATGACTACTGCTTTTGAGGCGGTTTATGCAATTGCTAAAGAAAAAAATATGTATATGCGTGATGCCGCTTATGTTGTTGCAATAAATCGTGTTGCAGAAGCTGTAAAACTTAGAGGCTGGATTTAAGTTATTTATTAGTAACGCACTAATAGCTATTTAGTTATTTTGTGGTTATACTTTAAACGCAGGAGCTTTCGCCTTAAGCATTTTTATGTTAGAGCCTCTTGCTATATGGTTTCCCAACTTGTTTAGAAAAAAGCACCAATTATATTTTATTGGTGCTTTTTCACTATTAAATTGTCTTACTTATATTTCCATTTGATTTGTTTTCTTGCCTATATTATGCTAGGAGTGATTAATTTGAATAATACCCCTGAATTAAGCGATGTTATGGAGCGTGCTAAAGAACTAGAATGTTTATATTTAGCAGATGAAGCACTAAATATTCAGCCTTTATCGGACG
>JAVWHI010000180.1:0-1574 GCA_036640155.1 Oscillospiraceae bacterium
TAAGTTTACAAGACTTAGTAGCTCTAGCTTGCTAACATATTGTGTTTATTTTTTGCATATACTATATAAAACTTTAACCCGAGTATAGTTTTAGAGGAGATTTAGTTATGCAAGGCTTACGCTTATTTTTTAAAAGATACGCTAATATTAAAAAAATAATATTAGTGCTAATAATTTGTCCCATTGTTTATTTTTCTATGTCTGCAACTCTGCCACTTTTATCTGTAGCGCTTAGTGGTATTGCTGGATTATCTACTTCGGTCGCTTTATTTGACACCAACATACCTTTTTTAAATAAAGTGCAATCAAACAACACTTATGACCCTGAAGAAGAGTCCTCGAGCGAGACTATAAACAGTCCCGAATATGTTATGCAGGATAAGCCGACTGATGCACAAAGTGTAACACAACAAGACCCTCCTAGCACCGTTTCTACTCAAAACATTCCAAAGCCGGAAAACGCAGGAACTGTTAAGCCTGTTTTTTATTCAGTTGAAGAATCAAATATTTATTTACCGGTAGCTAACAACACCTTTTTAAAAAACTGCACAACCGTATCTCGTGATTCTATACTAGGAACACTAAAGCAAAAACCCACCTTTAAAATTAGTGCAAACAAGTCACCTGAGGTGCTTATTATGCACACACATGCAACTGAAGCTTACCAGCCATTTTGTCTTGACTGGTTTGATAGAAGTTATAATTCCAGAACAACAGACAATACTAAAAACACAGTGCGAGTTGGTGACGAAATACAAAAGCAGCTTGAGTTAGCAGGTATCGGCGTTATTCATAATGCTACTCAACACGATTACCCCTCATATACTGGTGCTTATGAACGTTCTTGTGCAACAGTAAAGGATATACTTTCTAAAAATCCTTCTATAAAAGTCGTATTAGACGTTCACCGTGATGCAATTCAGCCAAATAACAACACCTTAATTGCTCCAACAGCACAAATTAATGGAAAGTCTGCTGCACAAGTAATGATTATTTCCGGTTGTGATAATGGTAAAATGAACATGCCAAAATACATGGAAAATTTAAAGCTAAGTTCTTTACTGCAAAGTCAAATGGGTGCTGATTATCCCGGACTTAGTCGCCCTATTCTATTTGATTACAGAAAATACAATCAGGATTTAACTACCGGCTCTATACTTTTAGAAATGGGCGGACATGGCAACAGTCTCGAGCAAGCGATATATTCAGGTGAGCTAGTAGGAAAAGCTCTTGCAAAATCGCTTCTCACTTTAAAGTAAAAACCAAGGAGAAGTTTAATGAAAAAGTGCGGATTTGATATAAAAACTGTTTTTATAGTTGTAATTGTCTTGTTATTGTTATTTATTTTTTCCATGTCGTGTATTATTATAGTTGTCAGTGGTGAAAGTGCAATGTCCTCTAAAGAGTTTGTACTATTAGAAGGGGTAAAAAAGGAATATGGAATGGACGTCACTTTTTTAAACAAGAAATATTCAGTTGATTTATCGTTTTTTGATAATATAAAAACTTTCATTAATAAGCATCCGGCAGTTTTTCCACCTAAAGGACTTCCCCTTTTATTTTGTTACAGTGCT
>JAVWHI010000181.1:0-1490 GCA_036640155.1 Oscillospiraceae bacterium
TGAAGAAACAGAGAAAATAGTTCCTATCTATGACGACCTGTTTGTTTATCGAGGACTGGACGCTACGGATTTGAAAAACTTTGCTTTGGTCGGACAATATTTAGAAATGACACAAAGACAAGCTTATGAGCATTGCTCTCACGTCTAAAGTGCTTACAGTTATTTTATACCCTCAAAATAATCTACACAAACAAGCCACCGCACTAACTTTTTACGGTTAATGCGGTGGCTATTTTTAGGCAAAAATCAGTTTTATAGTAATAAACATTCCAAACCTATGTAGAGTGCTAAAAGTTTTCTACATACTTAAATATTTTAAAACTTTGCTTTTTAGCGGTCTCTTTTTTCTTTTTCGTGTATGTTTTTAGCGTGAAGTAAATCGTTTACAGAATCGACTTCCGTCCAGTCATAATCTTTAATATCAGTATAGTACAGCTTAAAATCGTTTTTAAAGATGAGTTGCACTAAAGCATTTTCATACCATTGGTCATAATAACCTTCTTCAACCATGCTCTCAAGCTCTTTACGCATAAGAATAGTGCTTGCAGAGTCTAACATCGTGATGCCTGCGTACTCACCATAATAACAGCTTAAATCCTTACTCATTACAAGCACGTTTTCGCCGGAAACCTCAACGTTATAATCACCGTCGGTTTTTATTGAACTGTCCAACAAAACCATAGGCTTATCTGTCGGTTTACAAACAACATCCCTCATAAGTTTTTCACTCATAACAATATCGCCATCAATTAAAACAACGTTATCTGAACCTAAATATTCCCGTGCCATCCAAAGTGAAGCAATGGAATTTGTAACCTCATAAAAAGGATTATATACAAATGTCACATCTTGAAGTTGCTGTTCAATACTGTGGTGCATATGACCGGTCACTACGATTATCTCTGAAGTTTTATCTATTTTTTTTATCAGACCTACCATAAGCTGAATCAGTGTAGTTTCGTTATCTAATCTAAACATGGATTTTGGGTGCTTTAATGTAAGTGGCTGAAGTCTCGAGCCTTTTCCGGCCACCATAAAAATGTATTTCATAATAGTTATACTCCATTCCGCCGCTTTGCGTCGGCACAAACATTAAAATAATCACTCTTACCTCGCAAAGAAAAAAATGATAAGAGTAAAACCATACCTGTGCAGTTTGCAAGTATTGCAATTTCGCACGGACATTAAATAATAAAAGTCCTTAATTTATTAAAAAGACTTAATCTTCCTCATATTGCCATAAAAGTAGTCCTACACGCATGAGCTTTTTATCAGTTGGAAAACGAATATCAATTCCTACTTTTTTAGCACTTTTGATAACATTTACGCCGGTCGCTTCCAAAGGTGTGCGAGACATATATGGATTATTGCACCTTTCTTTGCCACAACCGCCCTTACAAAGTTTGCAAGAGCCTGCCCCAAACGAAAGTGCAGTTGAACAGTTATGATTCCACATCCATTTTTCAAGTTCAAGTAGTGCTTTATGCACG
>JAVWHI010000182.1:0-1483 GCA_036640155.1 Oscillospiraceae bacterium
ACAGCATTTCATTCACAGTTTCAGACACACAGGTTGCACTAGTTTTAGAAATTGCAAACAATGTAATTAAAAAAGCTCCGGAAATAAAGACGCTAGTCTCTTCTGGGAATGTGAAGATTTCGCTTTATGGAGAAGAAATGCCAAGTAAATTTGGAGTTGCAGCAGATGTATTTAATAACCTTGCAAAAAAAGATATAGACATAATGCTTATTACAACTTCAGACGTTGATATTTCGGTTTTAGTCTCAGGTGCAAACGGAGACTGTGCATATCAAACCCTCGTTGCTGCCTATTTATAAAAACACTTAAAAAAAGGCTCACATCATTTTGATGTGAGCCTTTTTTGTGGTAAAAGTCGCAATAATGTTAGCTATTTGTACTTTTTGTTATACAGTGTTGTGGGCAAACATCAACACATGCACCGCAATTAGTACATTTGTCGTAATCTATATGAGCGTGATTGTCGCTTACAGTTATAGCATTTGTAGGGCATACTTTTTCGCATTTTTTACAAGCAATGCACCCATTTTTACAAACTGCAAATGTTACTTTTGCACTATCACAACTAGAACATTTTACGAACACTTTTGACTTTAATGGTTTCATTTCAATAATCATTTTTGGACATGCAGCCACACAAAGTGTGCATCCTACACAAAGATTCGGGTCTATCACAGCAACTGAATCAACAATTGAAATGGCACCATATTTACACTCGTTTATACAGTCTCCATACCCAATACAGCCATAATCGCATTTACCTTTGCCATTATAATACATATTGCAAGCAATACAAGTTTTTTCACCTTGATAAACAAATGAATCGTTTGTGGTATTTGGTTTATCGCCACCACATTTTATAACAGCTACGTTTTCCTCGACATCGCAAAAATCAGTGCCTAAAATTTCGCTTATTTTCTTTGAAACTGCATCTCCGCCTGGAACGCATCTATTCGTTTTAACATCTGTTTCAATTAGATTATGAGCATAGTTTTCACAGCCGGAAAAACCACAAACTCCACAGTTTAAACCTGGCAAAGCAGCAATTATATCTTGCTCTTTTTCATTTGTTTTCACTGCAAAAACTTTGGAAAAAACCGAAAGTAAAAGTCCTGCTACCAAACCCAATATAATAAAAATTATCGTTGGAATAAGAATTAATTCTAGCATATCAATTCAAGGAGCATAACGTTAAAACGCATACTCACATACCTTCTTTCATTCTATTTTTTTGTACACTCTAACACTGCTTTATTGGAATATTCCTTCGATAACTCCATTAAAGCCAACAAAAGCTAATGACACTATTGATGCTGCAACAAGTGTTATTGGTATTCCTTTGAATGCTTTAGGACAATTTGAAGCGTCAACACGTTGGCGAACACCGGAAAAAATAACCAATGCTAAGCCAAATCCAAGTCCTGCTCCTAAAGAGTTAAACATTGACTCAACCAATGTGTAGCCATTATCAATGTTAAGAAGT
>JAVWHI010000183.1:0-1462 GCA_036640155.1 Oscillospiraceae bacterium
AATGAAAATAGTTCATAAGAATAGATTCCAATTGATGGGATTCCCATACCGCTAACCATAACACTAATGGCTTTTCCATTATACATTCCAGTGTAAGCATTCATGTTACGCACACTATTAACTTGTTTTACATCTGTTAAATAGGCTTTAGCAATAAAGTCTGCTCGTTTTGGGTCGCCGGGCATCAGTACAGTTTTTGCAAAGTCACCATCATTTGCATTAATATGAGGTGTATTAATCATAAAATTCAAGCATAATAATTATGCTCGTTTCACCGCCTTATAAATTGTAATCTATATTTTCGCCATTTTTTTCACATTTTTATTATGGCTTGAAATAAGCTTTTTATCCGTCACTTGATTATTTATTAATGTATCATAAATAAGTTTAGTGTCAATATCAGTAAACTTTTCAAATTTAGGTTTTCTTAAATATTTACGAAGTTTATTAACTGTAACAACAGGCAACCCTTTTGGCACATAAAGTGCAACTTTTTTGCCACTGAACACTACTAAACTTTCAATGTTGACTTTGTAGATATTATTGCTTGACAATATGTGCCTTATGCAGTCAATATGCGCTTGATTTTGCATAAGAGGGTTATAAAGTTTATTTTTAGTTGCGTCTCCCATAATCTGAGACCAATCTTTTTTGGACGGGTCGCCAAATATTTGACCACGGTGGTTTTTAGTTTCTATAACTAGCATGCCAAAAGGACCTATAACGATATGGTCTATTTGCGTTGTTTTGTCATATAAAGGCAGATATATATTGTTTATAACTTTATAATCGTTAAACCTAGCAATGCTTTTTAAAATGCGTGCGACTTTTTTCTCACCGTCAGCACCGAGTTTAACGGTTTTTCTCTTTTTTAAAAGTGCCGAAATAATAACAATCAACACAAGTGATAAAACCACAATTCCAATAATTAAATAATTTTTCATTTAGTCCTCCAAGTATCCTTCATTTTAGTTAGCATTACTGTACTATATAAACAGTTATTTTCATATTGTAACACAAATGAATAAAAAAATAAAGTGTGTTAATAATAATATTATAAAATATTTAGGAGTGATACAATTGCTTGATAAAATAGCATTAAGTTTAGTAATTATTGGTGCAATAAATTGGGGTTCAATCGGCGTTTTCGGCTTTGACATTGTAGGTTGGCTTTTTGGCGGTCAAGGAGCAGTGGTAAGTCGTATAATTTTCACAATTGTTGCACTTGCCGGAATTTGGTGTATATCATTACTGTTTAAAAAGGACACAGAAGTAATACCTGTCGCACACAATTCTAATCACTAATAAAAGATAATAGCGTGGCTTACTTGATATTTAACTTCACACTTATATTACAAATAAAAAAGCACTACAAAATGTCCGGCAGTGGGCAGTTTGTAGTGCTTTTTTTAATTAAGAATGCGAACTTGTTTTAGCACTATAACATAATATAGTGTGTAAT
>JAVWHI010000184.1:0-1362 GCA_036640155.1 Oscillospiraceae bacterium
CAATCAAGTCCTGGTAATCGTGCTTGAATTGTTTCCATTTCGGTCATTTTTTTTAGGGCAATATCAAAGTCATCATCAAGTTTTAATACTGGTGCATATTCTAGTGGCTTGTCCCACATAAAATTTTCAGGCAACTGCGTTATGTGATTAAGTGAAACCGGGAGATATTTTCTTAACAGTTTTAATTTTGTTTTTGATATGTAAGGATTTTCAACTGTAAGCACGCCACCTATACACCCTGCATTACAAGCATTAAGCTCAATAAAATCAAGCTTTGAAAGTTTTTCATCTTCCAAATCTTCCAGAACTTTTATTACGTTTTCAATACCATCTGCTGCAAGATAACTGTCTTTTAATAAAGCAGATGCTTCACCAGAACTGCTAGCCCATGATATACCAATCTTCCCTGCTTGTGATACAACATTGTAAGTGTCTTTAGTTTTCATTACTTTTAGCAGGCGTGGATATGCTTCACTTATTGCAACGACCGCAGAAATACTACTTTTATTAAGTTCAAGTGGCATTTTAGCTGAAGTCACCTTTGCAGGACATGGAGAAATAAAAATAGTTCCAATGTCTTCAGGAGAAAGTCCGGTTTTTTCGACTGCTTCTTTTCTTGCAAGTTCAGCTGCAATTTCGACCGGTGCTTTTATAGGTAAAATATGACTAATTAGATTTGGAAATCGTACTCTGATAAGTCTTTCAACAGCTGGGCAAGCCGAACTTATAACAGGCTTTTTAATAAATGGTTTTGCCATATAAAGCCTTGTTGCAGCAGAAACTAACTCCGCTGCTTTTCCCACTTCATAAACAGCATCAAAACCTAGCTCTAACAAGCCATCAAGTATTATTTCTATATCATCAAGGTTATTAAATTGCGAATAAAGTGCCGGTGCTGGAAGTGCGATAGTATATTTATAATTATTTAAAACATCAAAACTATCATAAATGGCTTTTTTAGCGTGATGTGGGCAATGTCTAATGCACTCGCCACAGTCAATACAGCGTTCAGGTATAATCATAGCTTTTTTATTTTTAACTCTAATTGCCTCGGTAGGACAACGTTTTAGGCAGTTTGTACAGCCCATACATTTTGATTGGTCTAGTGTAACCGAATGAAAAAATGTGTTCATAAGTATACTCCGTTCTATCATTGTTAAGTACAACAATTAAGTAGTACTATTAATAGCCACCGTCATTTCGACTGTTGTTCCAACGTCTACTATTGAATCAATATTAAAAGTATCACTATTTTTCAGCATATTAGGTAGTCCCATTCCTGCACCAAATCCTAAAGAACGGACTTCATCCGGTGCTGTTGAAAATCCTTCTTGCATTGCTTGGGGTATGTCTTTAATACCT
>JAVWHI010000185.1:0-1357 GCA_036640155.1 Oscillospiraceae bacterium
GGAATAGCTCCACTTCTTGAGATTTGCAACGAATATGATAAGGGCATTTTTGTTCTTGCAAAGACATCAAATAAATCTAGCGGTGAATTACAAGACCTTTTGATTAAAGGCGAGTCGGTTTATAAAATAATGGGACGTATGTGTGAAAACTGGGGAACTAAAAGCATGGGTAAATTCGGTTATTCTTCAGTTGGTGCTGTTGTTGGGGCGACATATCCACAACAACTTCAAGAACTAAGAAAAGAAATGCCACACACAATGTTTTTAGTTCCGGGGTATGGCGCACAAGGTGGCGAGGCTAAAGACGTTAGTTTTGCGTTTGACGAAAATGGATTAGGTGCGATAGTCAACTCTTCAAGAGGACTTATGTGTGCTTATAAAAAAGAAAGTTGCGATGAACGTGACTTTGCAAAAGCGGCTCGTCGAGAGGCAGTAAGAATGAGGGATGATATAACAAGTTGCATTCCCCAAATTACATTAAAATAGGCGTAAATCCCACAAAAAAAGCCATAACCATGTTTTGGCTAAAAGGTAGATAGGAGTAATATTTTATGTTAGGCTCAGCTCAAAAAGCGTTTTTAATACTAGCTGACAAAACCATTTATGAGGGAAAATCCTTAGGTGCAAAAGGTAGTGTTATAGGAGAAATTGTTTTCTCAACAGGAATGACAGGATATCAAGAAACATTAACCGACCCTAGTTTTTTCGGACAAATAGTCACTCAAACGTTTCCCTTGATTGGAAATTACGGAATTAACTCTTTTGATTCAGAGTCGGAAAAAACGTATTTATCAGGATACATTGTTCGTGAATGGTGCGAACTACCATCAAATTTTAGAATGGAACGCACACTTAATGACTTTTTAATCGAGTCAAATGTTATTGGCATATGTGATATTGACACTCGAAGTCTTACAAGAAAAATCAGAGAATGTGGTGTTATGAATGGTATGATTACCACACAAATACCCGAAGACATTGATAAGGCACTAGAAGACATCACTAAATTTAGCGTTTGTGATGCAGTTAAAAGTGTTTCATGCACTGAAAAAAGTTTTTACGCTGGCGAAAATGCTACTAAAAACATAGCTCTTTTTGACTTTGGCTACAAACACAACATATTGCACGAACTACTAAAAAGAGGCTGTAATGTTACAGTCGTACCGTATAATACAACTGCTAATGAACTAAAAGTTCTTGCTCCTGATGGAATAATGCTTTCAAATGGACCGGGTGACCCGAAAGAAAACAAGGAAGTTATATTAAACTTAAAGGAAATAATAAAGTTACAAATACCAATTTTCGGTATTTGTTTAGGACATCAGCTAATGGCACTCGCAAATGGGTGTGACACGCA
>JAVWHI010000186.1:0-1122 GCA_036640155.1 Oscillospiraceae bacterium
GGAAATTAAGATGTCCATAGACGGCGAAATAGTTGGTTTAAAGTCACGGTTTTTATCGTAAACGCCGGTGTTTATAAAGTCGGTTAAAACATTGTTTTCGTTAGAAGCACAAATTAGCTTATCAAATGGCACGCCCATTTTTTTAGCATAGTATGCAGCTAATATATTTCCAAAGTTTCCAGTCGGAACAACAACGTTTACCTTTTCACCTAACTCTATTTCTTTATCTTTTACAAGCTCGCAATAAGAAGAAATGTAGTAAACAATTTGTGGCACTAAACGTCCCCAATTAATGGAGTTAGCAGAAGAAAACATCTTGCCTGCATTTTCTAACTTATTTATGACCTGCTCATCAGTGAATATCTTTTTTACGCCTGTTTGTGCATCATCGAAGTTGCCATTAATAGCACAAACGTAAACGTTATCGCCCTCTTGCGTTGTCATTTGACGTTTTTGCATGGTGCTTACTCCGTCTTGAGGGTAAAAAACTATAATTTGCGTATTAGGTGCATTTTTAAAGCCTTCAAGTGCGGCTTTCCCAGTGTCACCGGAAGTCGCAACTAAAATGACAATCTCTTTGTCTATTTTTTCAATTTGAGCCGACGTCATAAGTAGGTGCGGCAACAACTGAAGTGCCATATCTTTAAACGCACAGGTAGGACCGTGCCATAGTTCTAGAATATAAGTTCCATCTAAAAGCAGTGAAATAGGCGAAATAAAGTCACTTTCAAACTTTTGTGAGGTGTACGCTTTATTAACACAATTTTCTAGTTGTTCCAAAGAAAAGTCGGTTAAAAAATCCTTTAAAATAGTAACTGCTCTTTGGTTATAAGTTTTATCTACAAGTGTTTCTATATCTTTAGTAGAAATAGACGGTAGTGTTTCAGGAACAAAAAGTCCGCCCTCGCACGAAAGCCCGCTTGAAATTGCTTTAGCGGAATTTACCTTAATATTTTTATTTCTTGTGCTATTGTAAAGCATAGTTAGAAACATAGTTTTTATTGTAAAGTGCAACACAAACTATGTTTTTACACCTTCTTTCAAAATAATTTAAAATGTAAGATTTTTATCAATGAAGTTTTTTGCATTGGTATACATAATTTTCATAACAATTTCTTCGCT